>JAGQTK010000004.1:0-37519 GCA_020439065.1 Microthrixaceae bacterium | reverse complement strand
CAGCGCGGTGAGCAGGAACACGATGTAGGGCTCGGCGCCGACCCCGCGCTGGAACACCTGCGTGAAGATGAACCAGTAGATGAGGCTCATCAGGAGCGGATCGAGCACCGACCACAGGTAGCCGAGCGCGCTCGTCGAGTACCGCACCCGAAGGTCGCGGGCGCTGAGCAGCCACAGGGGTTGCGCATAGCGCTGCAGGCGCGAGCGCGAAGTGGTGGCCACGAGTCCGATCTTATGAGGCGAGCTGGTTGTTCCACATCGACAGCGCCGAACCATGTGCATGTCGAGGTACTGGTACGTGCCGAGCCGTCCACCGAAGTGCACGTCGTGCTCACCCTTCTGCAGTTCGCGGTACGCGAGCAGGCCGTTTCGATCGTCCGGCGTGTTCACCGGGTAGTACGGCTCGTCGTCGCGATTCGCAAAACGCGAGAACTCGCGCATGATGACGGTCTTGTCGGATTCGTAGATGTCCTTGCGCTCCGGGTGGAAGTGCTTGAACTCGTGGATGCGCGTGTACGGCACGTCCATGTCGGGGTAGTTCATCACGCTGGTGCCCTGGAAGTCGCGCGTGGGGAGCACCTCCTGCTCGAAGTCGAGCGTGCGCCAGCTGAGCTCGCCCTCCGCGTAGTCGAAGTAGCGGTCGACCGGCCCCGTGTAGACAACCGGGACCTGCCCGACCGTCGCGCGCTTGTTCAAGGGCTGTGCCTCGTCGAAGTAGTCGGTACCGAGTTGCACGTCGATGTTGGGGTGGTCGGCCATCCGCTCCAGCCACGCCGTGTAGCCGTCTGTGGGCAGCCCCTCCCACGTGTCGCTGAAGTAGCGGTTGTCGTAGGTGTAGCGCACCGGGAGACGGCTGACGATGTCGCCGGAGAGCTTCTGCGGGTCTGTCTGCCACTGCTTTGCCGTGTAGTCGCGGAAGAACGCCTCGAACAGCGGACGCCCGACGAGGGCGATGCCCTTCTCCTCGAAGTTGGCCGCGGTCTTCACGTCGAACTCGCCGGCCTGCTCCCGGATCAGCGCGCGCGCCTGGTCGGGGGTGTACGCCGACTGGAAGAACTGGTTGATCGTGCCGAGGTTGACCGGCATCGGGTACACGATGCCCTGGTGGGTCGTATATACGCGGTGGACGTAGTTCGTGAAGGAGGTGAACCGGTTGACGTACTCCCACACAGTCGCGTTGGAGGTGTGGAACAGGTGCGCACCGTACCGGTGCACCTCGATGCCCGTCTCGGGCTCCGCCTCGCTGTACGCATTGCCGCCGATGTGCCTCCGGCGATCGATCACCGTCACCTTTCGGCCTGCAGCGGCAGCGCGCTCGGCGATGGTGAGACCGAAAAAGCCTGAGCCGACGATGAGAAGATCCATGCAGTACTGCCCCTGTGTGAGAGTGTCGTCGCGCACGACGAGCGGCGGAGGTCGCCCGCCACATCCGGCCTCGAGTCTATCGCCGCGCGCCTGGACACCCGGCGCACACACCGAGCGCGCCATGGCGCACCTCTACTGACAGGCCGCAAGCAGGCGAGAACGATGCAACCGCATCGCGCTCGGGAGGCAGCAGCGGCACGCGCCCTCGCGCCAGGCCTCCGCGCTCAGCAGAAGTCCCAGTACCTCGTGGGGCGCAGTTGCACGGTGTAGCGCTCGACCTTGCCATCGACGAGGAGAAAGGAGAGGTAGTGGACATCACCCGAGGCCGTAGCACCCGCGGCCACAAATCGATCGCCGAAATCGACTTCGACTTCACCGTCGGGGAATGCGGACTGCAGCTGCGCCAAGGTGGAGCCGATTCCGATGCCGTCGATCGTTCGTGGCGAGCCATCCTGCTGCTGCGCAGTGACTGCGCCGCCTCCGACCACGATGACGCTGATCCGGTCGGAACCGTCATCGGAGTACAGCATGATTGCCGGCGAGTGCTCGGATGTGAAGACGGTCGCGGTGCTGTCGCAGCCTTCCGGCTCCTCGATCGAGTACCCCGCCGCCAACAACCCCTCCGCCGCAGCGGCGAGCGACTCCGTCACGCGGATCGGGCCCACGCCGTCCAAATCCACCATCCACGTCGCGGATTCGGGGCCCGGGCTCGTCGGTGACGGGGATTGAGACGGGGATTGAGATGGGGTCGTTCCCGGAGACTCAGACGCGAGACCTGTTGGCTCGCTCGGCACCCCGGCCGACGGGGCGCAGCCCGCGAAGGCAATCACCACCGCGACCACGCCGCCCAGTATCCCTGCCGCGCGCCCAGAACCACGTTTCACGGTGGCCACCTCTCTGTTTCGAGCAAGCTAGCACCTCGCCCCCGCACGGTACCCGCAGTGCCGAATGACACGCCATAGGCTATGGGTGCCATGACCATCGAGATCTTCGTACCGTTTTGGGGCGACCCGGCCCTGCTCTATGCGACCGTGGCGTCTGTGCAGGCCCAGTCAGATCCAGATTGGCGGCTCATCGTCATCGACGACTGCTACCCGGATGCGTCGGTCGCTGCCCACTTCGCCGGGGTCGAGGACGCGCGTATCACCTACACCCGCAACGCCAAGAACCTCGGCATCACCGAGAACTACCGCGAGGCGATCCGCCGGGCCAGCACCGAGCACATCGTGATCCTCGGCTGCGACGATCTGATGCACCCCAACTACCTGGAGGTCGTGCGCCGGGCCTTCACTCTCGTGCCCGATGCCGATGTGGTGCAGCCCGGCGTGCAGGTCATCGACGGCCACGGAACACTCGTGTTGCCGCTGGCCGACCGCGTGAAGCAGCGCGTGCTCGCACCACGCGGTCGCGACGGTGTGGCGGTGTTGCGCGGCGAGCGGATGGCGACGAGCTTGATCCGCGGTGACTGGCTGTACTGGCCGTCCCTTGCATTTCGCACCGCGACGCTCAAACGCATCGACTTTCGGGATGGGCTGCCAATCATCCAAGACCTGGCGCTGCTGATGGACATCGCGTTCGACGGCGGTACCCTCGCTTACGCGCCGACGCTCGCGTTCTCGTATCGCCGCCACCACGAGAGCGCCTCGCAGCGCACGCTGCTGAACGGCCAGCGATTCCGCGACGAGCGTGCGTACTACCGCGACGCGGCGTTGCTGGCGAAGGCCAAGGGCTGGCGACGCACGTACCGCACTGCACGGATGCGGCTCATGTCTCGGCTGCACGGGGTGGCGGAGCTGCCGGGCGTCCTCCGGCGTGGCACCGTGGCCGGGCTACAATCGACGCTGGCGCATATCTTCGCGCCCTGACCGCGCTGAGCCCGCTCAGCACCGACGCAGTCATGTTGCAGGGAACGCAACAGACGACGGGAGATGCACCCATGACCGACCACGTCTTGATCACCGGTGGTGCAGGCTTCATCGGCACCCGCCTGGCCCGTCGTTTCGTGCGTGCGGGCGCGACGGTCACAGTGCTCGACTCGCTGATCTCGCAAGTGCACGGCGACGACCCCGCGAACACGTCGCCGTTGCTGCGCTCGCTCGATGGCATCGCAACCGTCGTGCACGGGAGCGTCACGTCGAAGGAGGAACTGCGCGCGGCCCTCTCGGGGGCAACCATTGTCGTGCACCTCGCAGCCGAGACCGGCACGGGCCAGTCCATGTACGAGATCGATCGCTATGTTGAAACGAACGTCGGCGGAACTTCGAAACTGCTCGATCTGCTCGCCAACGAACCGAACACGGTGCGGCGGCTTGTCATCGCGTCGTCACGGTCGGTGTACGGAGAGGGTGCATACCGAACCCCCGAAGGTGCCGTCGTCTACCCGCCACACCGCGATGACGCGGCGATGGCTGCGGGCGATTTCGATGTGCACCTCCCAGGCCACGGGCCGCTGGTCATGGTGCCCACCGATGAATCGGCCAAGCTGCACCCCTCATCGGTGTATGGGATCACCAAGCAGATGCAAGAGTCGCTCATCATGACCGTCGCACCGACGATCGGTATCGAGCCTGTGTCGTTGCGCTACCAGAACGTCTATGGTCCTGGGCAGTCACTGAAGAACCCGTACACCGGAATCCTCTCGATCTTCTCGACCCTGATTCGTCAGGGCAAAGACATCAACATCTTCGAAGACGGACTCGAAAGCCGGGACTTCGTCTACATCGATGACGTCGTCGAGGCGACCTTCCTCGCCGCCACGGCGCCGGATGCCGCCGGCGGCATCTTCAACGTCGGTTCCGGCGTCGCCACGACCGTGAACGAGGTGGTTGCGGCGCTCTTCGATGCGTTCGGGACCAGCGTCGCCACGAAGATCTCCGGCAACTACCGCCTGGGCGACATCAGGCACAACGTCGCCGATACGACGCGGCTGCGCACCCTGCTTGGCTTCGAGCCACAGGTGTCGTTCCGCGAGGGTGTCGCCCAGTTCGTTCAATGGGTGCTCACCGAGCCGATCGAGGGTGAGCGCTACGAACGTTCGCTCCTCGAGATGGCCGCACGGAACCTCCTGAAGTGAGTCAGACGACGTCGACCTCACGTCTGCTCGCAGGCACGCCCTATCCCTACCGGAACAACAGCCTCAACATGTTCCGCCTGGTGCTGGCGGGTCTCGTGCTCTTTGCGCACGCGTGGTACATCGCGGGGCAGGGCACTGGCCCCTCGATTCAGGGCGAGAACCTCGGCGGTTGGGCCGTGGCAGGGTTCTTCGTGCTCAGCGGATTCTTGATCACGCGCAGTCGACTCCGCACCACGCCGGGCGAGTTCTTGCTGCACCGCATCGCGAGGATCTTTCCTGCATTCATCGTCGTCCTGTTCGTCACCGCGTTCGTGTTCGCACCAGTGGCGCTGCTGATCGAGCAAGGCTCGCTCGAGGGATTCTTCACGACGGGGCCCACACCGTTTCAGTATGTGTGGGGGAATATCACCCTCGCGATCAATCACTACGACATCGGCGTGACGCTGAGCTCGGCACCGTACCCCGGCGCTTGGAACGGTTCGCTCTGGACGCTGTACTACGAGTTTCTCTGCTACATCCTCGTATGGCTCCTCGGGGGGCTTCCTGTTTTCCGCCGCTCACCCGTGTTCGTTGGCTCGTGCTTCGTTTTCAGTGTCGCCGTCTACGCCGCGATCGGGCTCGCCGATCGCGTCGGCCTGGACCCCAGCTTCGCCCTCTTCGCGCGTTTGCTCCCCTACTTCTTGGGCGGCGCGTTGATCTATTTCATCGTTGAAAAGTATGGGATGAACCGCGTCTTCGCCATGGTGAGCATCGTCGTGGCCGTGGTGTTGATCGCATTCGTGCCGCGATGGGGCGGCCAGGCATCCGCGCCGTTCCTCGCGTACGGCCTGCTGTACCTCTCCAGCGTGATCAAGCAGCCGGAATGGATCGCGAAGAATGACGTCTCATACGGCTTCTACATCTACGCGTGGCCGATCCAGCAGTTGGCTGTGCTGTTCGGCGCCGCCACCCTCGGCATGCCCGCCTACATCGCCATCACCGTGGTCCTGACCTTCGGTGCGGGGTGGCTGAGTTGGGTGCTGGTCGAGCGCCCCATGATGAGCCTTGCGCGCGGGGCATCCGCTCGGCTCCGACCGGAACCCCTCGCCCCGCAGGCACAACCGCGCGGGACCTAGTCGCGCTTCGCTTCTCGGCGACGCCGCAGGGCCTCCCCGAGAAGCCGAACGAGCATCCACCTGGAACGAAGTGCCGCGCTGACGCCGCGCGGCCGCGGTGACGAGGCGTTCAGTTCGTGGATGCGCCGCCGAACGGTCGCACGCTCGACGTGCTGGAGCTCGCCAAAGGTATTCGCAACGGTCGCGATCCAGAGGTCGTGTGATTCGCCCAGGTATGCGGGGAACGGCATGAGCGTGCTCAGAAAGTCGCGCTTCACCGCCATCGCGCAGCCGAAGTACGGGGCCGCCCCGGCGAGGATCCGAATCTCGTTCCGAACTCGGTGACGAGACGTTTCCGCTCGCAGGCGCCACGGTTTGCCTGTCAACGGCGAGCGAAGTGGCGCGTCACCACCGAGTAGCACCAGATTCGATGCCGCGACTTGCCGATCGCACAGGGCATCGACAAGCGCGCGGCGACGCCCGGGCACCCACACATCGTCCTGGTCGGCAAGCATCAGCACATCGCCGGATGCCAGCTCCATAGCGTGCGCAAATGTGCGAACGTAGCCGTGATTCTTCGACTGAACGATCAGGCGCACGCGAGGATCCGTCACAGCCTCGAGCACCGCCACGGTCGAATCGGTACTGGCGTCATCGACAATGACGACCTCGTCGTGGGCTTCGAGCTCATCGAGGATCGATTGCAGCTGCTCCGCGACGTACAGCGCACCGTTATAGGTCGCCATGCATACACTCACCTGGACGGGCATAGCCACCGTTCTTCCGCGCGTCTCGCTGTGCTTTGGAGCACGGCGAGACGCCGCTGCTCGAACTCATCGTGGGTGCCCGTAAGCTGGGTCCGATGCGCACTCTCATGCTTCGGTTCGCCGGTTTCACGGGTGCACCGATCCTGTCGGCGCTCGCCCCCTTCATCATACTTCCGCTGATCACGCGCGTTGTCGGCGCAGAAGGCTGGGCAAACTTCGCCACCGGACAGTCCATCGGCATCCTGGGCATGGTCGTCGTGCTGTTCGGGTGGGGCATCGCGGGCCCGGTACGGGTCGCGAGAAGCCACAGTGACGCCGAGCGATCCATCATCCTGCGCGAGAGCATTCGCACGCGACTGCTCACGTCGACGATCGCGGTTCCGGCGGCCGCGGTTGCAACGGCACTGATCTCCGGGCCAGCGTTCCGCATTGAATCGATCCTGATCGCGATCGCGATGACCCTCGGCGGGCTCACCCCGGCATGGTTCTGCATCGGGCAAGGCAATCCGCGCGCGCTCATGCTCTTCGACGCGGCGCCAAAACTTGCAGCATCACTGCTCGCGCTCCCGATCGTCGCATTCACCGGCCAGGTCGTGTGGTATCCCCTCCTGTTGCTCGCGTTCACCCTGCCCGCCGTCGCGCTCCACGCGCGGCACACCTATCGGCACGACGATGAGCACCGCACGGCCGCTCGTAGCTCCCGCGCGGTCCTGCGCACGCTCGCCCCCACCGCGGCGATCGACGCCACGGGCAATGCGTACGGCGCGACCGCGATCCCCATCGCGACTGCCGGACTCAGCGCAAGCGATGCGAGCGCGTTCGCTTCGGCTGACCGGGTGTACCGCATCGGGATCATGGCGGTCATCGCATTCGGCAACGCATTTCAAGCCTGGGTGTTAGAACCGGCTGCCACCGACCGGCGCACCCGCCACGTCATCGCCTTGATCGCGCACGCGGGCCTCGGCCTCGCCGGTGGCGCGGCGATCGCGCTGCTCGGCCCATGGGCAACCGCCGTGCTCTTCGGCCCGGCCGTAGCTGCCGAGCCGATTGCATGTGCGTTGTTCGGACTGGCATTCTTCTTTCTCTCAACCGCCACGCCGCTCATCCGAAACCTGCTGATCCCCGAACACCGCTATCGCACGGTCCTCGCGGCTACGATCACCGCAGCCGTCGTCGGGCTGACGACCATGATCGCCGGGTCGTCCATCGCGTCGGCGCCCGTCATCGCCCTGGGCGTCGCGGCGTCTGAGGGCGCCGCGCTCCTCGTGCTGGCTGTGCCGGCGCTTCGGGTGTTTCGCATGGAGGCGACGCACGCACCACGACCAACACCAAACGTCACTCCGCCGGTCGAGCCGACCAGCTGATCGTCGCCGCGGTCTCCTGCAACGTGCCCGGCATACGGCCCATCCGCCCGCGCCGAGCGTCGCGGATCCCCGCGCGGTACAACGCCCAGAGCGCCCGCCTCGGACGAGCCAGCGTCAGGGCCGAGGCAAAGTGCAACACTTCGAGTACGGTGTCGCGAAGCGTCCAGGCGAAGAACCTGCGGCCATACTCACGATTGATCACGATGCGATTGCGCACTCGGTAGTAGTATCGAAAGGGCGTGCTCAGCGTCACGACCGGGGGGATGCCGGGTAGCGAGACGCGCATCCCGAGCATCCGCCGCTCGTATTGTCGTCCGAGGCTGTGCGCCAGCACCAGGCCCGGCGCCGCGACCGACACGAATCCGCCGGCATGGCAGCGCAGTTCAAACTCGGTGTCGACGAGGTCGATGAAGAGCTCCTCGCGAAGCAGCCCAATCGTTTCCAGAACCCGACGGTGAAGCAGCATGCCCGACTGGATCGCATGCCGTGCCAGCAACGTGCCCTGGCGTGTTCGAGCGTGCACTTGGCTGACCCCTGCGAAGTACTCGGGCACGACCGGCCCCGGGCGCGCGCCGACGTCGACCGCATGGTCATGGGCACGGACGAGCGCGGCGATGAAACCGGGCTCCACCATCGAGTCCTGGTCGAAGGTGACGACGGCGTCGCATGTCCGTGCAAGCGCGCCCTCGATGCCGGCATTCAACGCCGCGGCAATCCCCGCGTTTTCGGCACGGCGCAGCACCGTCACTCCCTGCAACGCGAGCGCGTCGAGGACGTCGTCGTACCCGGGCCCACTCCCGTCGTCGACCACGATGACGCCCGCGACCTGGTCACGCAATGCAGCGGTCGCATCGAGGAGGCCGCGGTCCGGCCTGAACGAGGTCACCACCGCCCAGACCGCCGTGAACGTCAAGGTGCGCCCGGCTTCGGCAGTGGATCCTCGGGCCCCGTGCCGGCCTCACCGTGCGGTTCGATGCTGCGCAGGCGCGCGTCCAACGCCTCGAGGCGGTTGTGCAACACCGCGAGTTCGGTGCGTGCCAGCGCGGATTCCTCAGCCAGCCTCCGAATCTCGTCCTCCGCTTGCGACAACTCCCAGGAATGGTGCAACGCGACGCCCAGCAGCAGCACGATCGCAAGCGCGAAGAGCAGGTTCGCCGGAACCTGCACGCCGAGGGCCGTGGTCAGCCAGAGCAGCAGCTGCGGGAACACGCCAAGGAGGAGCACGGCGAGGGCGATGACGAGCCACATCGCGGCGTACTTCTCGCGCAGCTTCCGCGCCAGCAGCATCCAGATGACGATGACGAGAATGACAACCGCGAAGACGATGCCTGCCAGGACGATCACGCGATCAGCTCCCTGTCGCTCTCGGGCGCGGCCGCTGGGGCGCGCTTCGCGCGCCGCATGACCGCCAGGGTCAGCGCAAACACCGCGCGCAGCAAGTACAGCGTCGCACCAACCGTGCCCTGCGAGGGCTGGCCATGCACCCGAGCGCGCATCGCGACCGGAACCTGTGTGACCGTGAGCCCGGAGTGCACGGCTGCCACAAGCGAGTCGAGCGTGTCGCCGAAGTACTCGGCCGGGTAGTAGCGCACGTACTGGTCGATCGCACGTCGGTTGGCCGCACGGAAGCCGCTCGTGGCATCCGTCAGCTGCACTTTGGAGACCTTCGACATGACCCGCGCGAGAAAGATCATGGCCCAGCGCCTCGGACCGCGCACCTCATAGTCGCCGACATCGGCGAAGCGCGCCCCAATCGAGATGTCGGCGTGTGCAAGGCCGTCGAGCACCGCGGCGATGTCAGCGGGGTTGTGCTGCCCATCCGCATCCACCTGGATCGCGCGCTGGTAGCCATGGCGCTGCGCGTACGTGAAGCCGGTCTTCATGGCGCCGCCGACCCCGAGGTTGAAAGGCAGGCTGAGCACCTTTGCGCCCGCGCGGCGCGCGACCTCGGCGGTCGCGTCGGTCGAGCCATCATCGACGACGATCACATCGTAGGATCCGTCCACGCCAGCAATCTCTCGAACCGTCGCGCCCACATTTCGGGCTTCATTCCACGCGGGGACGATGATCAGCACGCGATCTGCAGGGACGGTCATGGTGTCTTGATCCTAGCAACCGCGGGCCGAACGGCCTCACGCAGCGCACTCACCCCGATACCGCGCCGCACGCGACGATCTCGTACAGTTTGGCCGCGCCTTCGGCATCGACGAGCCTGACCCGATCAGATTCGGCGAGGTTGTCGAAGCCCGGGAACTCGTGGATCGCGCCATGCACTTCCTGCGTGCCGAAGTCCAGCACGAAGCCGACGCCCAGCTCGTCGATCGCAGCGCAGACGGCGTCGTTCCAACTCGCCTCATCCAAGCGTTCGTTGATCAACGCGAGCTCATCGGTGATTTCCATGAGTGTGTGCGGCATCAGCACGGGTCGATCGGCGAGCGCGTAACTCAGCGAAGCCCCCGTCCACGGGCTCCCCGCAACTGCCACGCCTTCCGGCACGTGCTCATCGAGTCGCTGGATCAGCGCATACTCATCGGTGTTGACGAGCACGGAGTCCGGCGTCAAAGCGAACATGTGCGAGACCGATGCGCTCGCCTGCGCCATTGCGGGCCCTTGGACGCTGAGAATTCCTCCTGCGACCACAAGCAGCGCCACCGCCACACGCCAAGCGGGGGCGAGGCGGGCGCGCGCCCGCGTGAAGACCGGGATGCGCGCAATCGCTGATGCCGAGCGCGCCACACCGAAGGCGGCCAGCGGCACCATCACCATCGGCAGCATGGCCGCGAGGCGCGGGATGTTGTTGTACCACCCGCCCGTGAAGGCATCGCGGAGCGCGCCGAATGGCATCGCCGCAACCGTGACGAACAGGAAGGCCGCGACCAGATACATTCCCAGCCCAACCAGCGCTGGCACCGTGCGCGCGACGATTGCCCACACGACTCCCGCGAACACCGCCAGGGCGGCCACCGTCGCGGCAATGCCGTACCAGGCCGACACAGACAGGACTTCCCATACTGCGGAAGGAATGCTCATCGCGGTCGGCCAGCCACGCGCGTCGGACGGCGGGCGCAATGCCATGAGCATCAGGGCGCCCGCGAACATGTAGGCGATGAAGCTGATGATGACGAGCGATCGGCCCCGTACCGTGCGGGATGCGCGCCAGCGCTGCACCGCGAACGCCACGGCCATCGGCGCCGACAGTGCCAGCCAACTCACGAATGCACCCGGGTGCGCGAGCATGATCCCTGGCAACGTGCCCACAAGGACGAGCGCCCACCACCAGCGCTGGAGCCCGCCCCCCTCCGGGACGAGCCCGAGTGCCTGCGCCGTCGCCGCGAGCGCAACCGGTGTCAAGGCCAGCGCGAGCTGGAATGGGTACAGCACCCCATAGTCCATGAGCAGCATCGGGAAGAGTGGGAATGCCGTGGCCAGGATGCCCGCCGACACAACGAGGACGCGTCCCGCCCCGAACAGTGTGCGCGTCAAGAGCACGACGCCGAGCGGCCAGATCAGCGCGGCGACCACGAGCGTCATCGCGTTCACGGCGACCGGGATGGCAACACCGCTCAGCTGCACAATCAGTGCGACAGCCCCGTGCCATGCAGCGGGATAGAACCCCAGCGCACCGCCGGGATTCGTCATGCGACCCACATTCAGCGAAGACGCATTGCCGGTATCGAGGACGAACCGTACTGCGTTCAGGTGGAAGATGTTGTCGAACGTTTGCGAGAAGTTCGCCGGCGCGCCGATCGCGTCCACGACGCGCAGCGAAAGCACGATCGCCGCAATCGCGAGGCCCAGCAACAGCCAAAAATCGAACGGGCGTCGACCGGAGGGCTCGCCCGAACGGGCTCGCCGGGTGATGCGGCGAACGAACCACAGCGCGGCGGCGATCAACGCTGTGAGGATCAGCACGGGCACGAGCGACCAGGAAAGTCCGAGCCAAGGCGCGACAATCGCGGTCCCACCGATCAGCGTCAGCGCAAATGCGGGCGCGACCGCGACCGCCCAATACCCCTTGAGTCCGACGGCCCACGCAAGGCTCCCGCCAATCGCGCCGAGCGTAAGCACAGCGACAGCTGCCGCCCAGATGAGGTCAAGCCACGACACAGATACGAGCCCTTTCGAGAGGTGCGCCAGATGAACGCGACTGGCTCCTCAGGATACCCAGGCCGCTCTGCGAGCCCGCGGTCAACGCGCGAGCGGTCGCAACGGGCGCATGTGCGAGGATTGCAGGGTGAAAGGCATCATCCTCGCCGGCGGCTCCGGCACACGCTTGCATCCGATCACCCTTGGCATTTCGAAGCAGCTCATCCCTGTCTACGACAAGCCGATGGTCTACTACCCGCTCTCTACGCTTATGCTCGCCGGCATTCGAGACATCCTGATCATCACGACGCCGCACGACGCGGAACAGTTCGAGCGGCTCCTCGGAGACGGCTCACAGTTCGGCGTCAACATCACCTTCGCCCAGCAGCCCTCCCCTGACGGACTTGCCCAAGCGTTCACCATCGGCGCCGACTTCATCGGCGACGACAAGGTCGCCCTCGTGCTCGGCGACAACCTGCTCTACGGTCCGGGACTGGGGACGCAGCTCAAGCGCTACGCCGACATCGACGGTGGCGCCGTGTTCGCGTACTGGGTGGCCGAGCCGAGCGCCTACGGTGTCGTCGAGTTCGACGAATCCGGCACGGCGGTCTCGCTTGAAGAGAAGCCGGCCTCGCCGAAGAGCAACTACGCAGTGCCCGGGCTCTACTTCTATGACAACGACGTCATCGAGATCGCCCGGTCGCTCGCCCCAAGCGCCCGGGGTGAGTACGAGATCACCGATGTGAACCGTGCCTACCTTGAGCGCGGCAAGCTTGCCGTCGAGGTACTGCCCCGGGGTACTGCCTGGCTGGACACCGGCACATTCGATCAGATGACCGATGCCGGCGACTACGTGCGCACCATGGAGCGCCGCACTGGCCTCCGGATCGGCGTTCCTGAAGAAGTCGCCTGGCGTCAGGGATTCCTCACCGACGACGAGTTGCGCGAACGCGCCACCAAGCTTGTGAAGTCCGGCTACGGCTCGTATCTGCTCAATATCTTGGAGAGGGGCCGCTAATGGCTAACATCCTGGTCACCGGCGGCGCCGGATTCATCGGCTCGAACTTCGTGCACTACCTGGTCAATCACACCGACCATCACGTCACGGTGCTCGACGCGCTCACCTACGCCGGCAACCTTGCCTCGCTTGCGGATCTGCCCGAGAATCGCGTGACGTTTGTCAAGGGCAACATCACTGACGCGCCGCTTGTGGACGAGCTGTTCAGCAGGACGGATTCGGTGGTGCACTACGCTGCCGAGTCGCACAACGACAACTCGCTGCACGACCCCCGCCCGTTTCTCGACACCAACATCGTGGGAACCTTCACGCTGCTTGAGGCGGCTCGCAAGCACGACACGCGCTTGCACCACATCTCAACGGATGAGGTGTACGGAGACCTCGAGCTCGACGACCCCGAGCGTTTCACCGAGTCGACCCCGTACAACCCGTCGAGCCCGTACTCGTCGACCAAGGCCGGCAGCGATCTGCTCGTGCGCGCATGGGTGCGGTCGTTCGGTGTTCGCGCGACACTCTCAAACTGCTCAAACAACTACGGCCCGTATCAGCACGTCGAGAAGTTCATCCCTCGGCAGATCACCAACGTCATCCGTGGCATCCAGCCCAAGCTCTACGGCGCGGGCGAGAACGTGCGCGACTGGATCCATGCCGACGACCATTCTTCGGCCGTGCTCACCATCCTCGACAAGGGCGTGCTCGGTGAGACGTACCTGATCGGCGCCGACGGCGAGCGGAACAACAAGGACGTCATCGAGCTCATCCTCGGGCTCATGGGGCAGCCGACAGACGCGTACGAGCACGTCACCGACCGCGCCGGGCACGACCTGCGCTACGCGATCGACTTCACCAAGCTCCGCACCGAGCTTGGCTGGACGCCGGCATACGGCGACTTCGAGGCTGGGCTCGCCGCAACCATCCAGTGGTACCGCGACAACGAAGCCTGGTGGGCACCCGCGAAGGATGGCGTCGAGGCGTTCTACGCGACGAAGGGACAGTGAGCGAAATGGCGATCACGTTCGGTAAACCGCTCGTTCCCCATTCGACATCGATTCCGGGCCTCGTGGTCTGGGATCTCCCAGTCCACGGTGACTCACGAGGGTGGTTCAAAGAGAACTGGCAACGCGAGAAGATGGTCGCGGCGGGGTTGCCGGATCTCGGGCCCGTGCAGAACAACATCTCATTCAACGATGCGGTGGGCACGACGCGAGGCATTCACGCTGAGCCTTGGGACAAGTTCATCTCGCTCGCCACCGGGCGCATTTTCGGCGCGTGGGTCGATCTTCGCGAGGGACCGACCTTCGGCAGCACCTTCACCGCAGAACTCGACCCGTCCATGGCGATCTTCGTTCCTCGCGGAGTCGGGAACTCTTACCAGACGCTCGAGCCGAACACCGCGTATACCTACCTGGTGAACGAGCATTGGTCGCCCGATGCAACGTACACCTTCCTCAACCTGGCCGACCCGTCGGTGGGGATCGAATGGCCGATCCCCCTCGCCGAGGCTGCGCTTTCCGACAAGGACCTCACGCACCCGTTCCTCACCGCCGTGACGCCGTTCCCGAGCTAGATTCCGCCGACTCGATTCGGCTGGGCGACCGCGCGGCCGCGCCCGAGTGACGCAGCGCCATCGAACTCCCGCGGCGGCGCGATTGGGCATATGCCCAGGGATCGGGCAGACTGCACGAAACCATTCGGGATCGAACGCCCCCACACCGAAATGGACATCATGAAGCTGCACTCTCGTTTCAGTCGACTGTTCCTCGCACCAATCGCGCTCGCGCTCGGTCTCGTCGCAACCGGCGTCGCAGGACCAGTAGCCGCTGAGCCCCTCCCCTCGCCGCTCGGCACAGGTGCCGTGTCGATCAAGGGCCCGTCTTCGGAGCTGCTCCCAGGTGTGACCGTCGAGATACTCAAGGACACCTGCACGGGTCCCGCCGTTTGGCTCACCACGACAACCGACCGACCGGATGCGTACGGGGCGTTCGGCATCGGACTCGAGCCCGGCGACTACTGCATCAAGACTCGATCAGTGCCAGCCCCATACTCACCAGCGGCGGACGTCACGTTCACCATGGAGGCGCGACCCGCAAACTGGGTTACCGTCTGGGTACCGGGACCCATCATCAAACCAACCGTCACTGGTGCGCTGGTCGCAAAGAACTCCGGTGGGTGGCCGATCAACGGAGTCACCGCGCACATCAGGGAAGGCAGCTGCAACGCACACGGGCAAGGGGTGTGGCAGAACACCACGGCTGCGAACCAGTGGGCTCAAGGCGGCTTCGGGATCGCGCTGCCCGAGGACACCTATTGCGTGACCACGCTCGGCGTCCCATCGGGCTTCCACGTGCCGTCTCCGTTCGAAACCAAGATCGTCAGCCCCTCGCCCGCTTGGGTGACCGTGTGGGTACCGGGCGCAGGACCGTACTACGCGAACTGCGACGCTGTACGTGCCGCGGGCGCCGCCCCCATCCGGATCGGGCAGCCCGGTTACGGCCCGCACCTGGATCGCGACGGTGACGGAGTCGGTTGCGAAGCTCCCCGGTAGTGACGTCACACTCGCAAAGCACCCCCACTCTTGCTTCGACGGCAAGGTGGGGGTGCTTTCGTGTAGACCTGGGCGGCTGCGCCTAGCGGCCCGCAGCCATGATTCGCTTGATGTCGGTCGCGTCCCCCCACACCGCTGGCGAGTCGTAGGCCCGATCCGGAAACGCACCGTAATCGAGGCTGATCGGGAGGTGGTTGTCGCTGATGAACGACTCGACCTTCTCCGCGAGGCTCACCGGCTGTCCCGAACAGCAATTCAAGACCCCCGCGACGCCTGGCGTCGTCGCAGCGACCGCAATCTGCGCCGCGAGTTCATCGACATCGATGAAGTCATACCTATTCACGCCGCTGGTAAACGGCAACGTCGGTTTGCCGGCGTCGACCGCTTCGAGCAGTCGCGTGAAGATCGAGTTGCTCTGACGGTCGTCGCCAACGATGTAGTAGCAGCGAAGCCAAACGAGCTCGTGCCCTTCGACCGGGTCGAGCATGAGCGAGCGCCGAAGCGCATCCTTGGCGATCCCGTACTGCGACCTGGGATTGGTCGGAGTCTCTGCGGTGATCGCGCCCTCCCAGTACCCAATCTCGTGCATAGTACCCAGCACCGCCACCCGCGGCACCAACCGTGCGACCGTCGTCAAGAAATCGAAGTGACGCGAGACATTGTGCATGTGCGAATGCGCGTTGTGCTTGAACCCGTCTTGCCAGGCAAGGTGAATGAGCGCACGCGCATTGTCGCCGACGAGATCCTCCAAGTTGACATCGTTCGCAAAGAGATCCGCTTCAACCAGCGTGGCGCGCGCGTCAACGTCACCCCCTCGACCAGGTCGCACGATCGCGCGCACCGCGAATCCGCTGTCGAGCAGGGCCGTCACGACGTGGCGACCGATGTATCCCGCAGCGCCGGTAACCACGACTGTGGGTTTCGTTGGTGATGTGTGCATGGCATCGCCAGCTTCCTTCATGATGTCTCCTCGTTCGTCACACCGGTGTGCAGCCCCGGCCGTTGCTGCAATTGTTCATGAGCAGCGCGAATCAACACTCGCGCGCGCGCATCGAAGGAGTGATGCAGCCGTACTTCCTCTGAGATTTTTGCAAGCGTGGACGCGTCAGGAAACAGCTCTCCTGGGTCCCGTCGGAGGAGTTCTACGAGGTGTGCCTCGTCCCGGTACGTCACGACGGCGCCTCCGAAAATCTCCTCAATGCCATCGACTTCTTCGCTGATGACGCGACCGCCCGCGGCAACAGCATCAAATGGCCTCATGGCCATGAACCCTTCGCGTTTCATAGCCGGCCATTGATCGTTGAGAACGATGGACGCCGTTTCGTATCGCGCGGCGAGCTCTCGGTTCGGAATCGATGTCGCCTCGATAGCGGCTGGATCGATAAACGTTCGCCAGTCCGGGCCGTAGACCTTGACTGGGATTCCCGCAGCGAGCGGCGTCACCACAGACGGACGTGCAATCCCTCTCGCTGTACCGACGAAGACAATATCCTCGCCGCGGGGCAACCCGCGAGGATGGAAGAGATCTGTGTCCGTGCACTCGAGCAGAGCCTCGACACGATACCGACCCCGCTGCGAGACCTTCCGCGCCCAACGCTCCGAGGCAGCGAAAACGCGGTCGAACCTCGCGACTTCGTCGTCGGTGATTTCGTCAGGGTGGCTGATAATCCACTCGATGCGAACGCCTTGTCGAGGGGGATCAATCCGGTACGGGCCCCGCACAACCACCGTGACATCGTCGAGATAGTTCGTCGCACGGTCCTTGGCGTCGAATGCATCGATCGCCGCGAAGTGTCCTGCGCGGCGCAGTGCTGAAGCAAGGCCGTGAGCGAAGTGCCGATCGCCCCACACGTCGCCTCGCGGGCCGGCTGGGGCACAAATCTTGATCGCCCATCGGAGCGTGCTCCGCCGGGGGCGCACCCATTCCAGGCGCGGTCGAGGACCTGCCAGTGTCGGCTGCCACTCGAGCACGCGGAAACCGGCACGCTCGAGCACTCGCACCGCTTGCTCGGTCGAATCGGGCCCGCTGTGCGTCACCCTCGTCGCAATCGTGGTTTCCGCGAACGCGCGGTCCGGATCAAATCGCGCGCATGCAACAGTCGGGAGTACGACGACAGAAGTCGAGCCATCCCTGCTTGCGTGCGCGCGGGAGAGCCCTTCGATATCTCGATCTGTACCCGGTGCCCCCTGGCATTCAGCTGCCCTCGCGTAGTCGCTCCGCGTCATCACGAACGTCCGGCCTGTCAGCATCGGGACGCCAATCGGCGTCGCGGGGAACGCTGCCAAATCCTCCACCGGGTGTCCGGCCAGGAGCCGATAGACGCCCTCGGATCCGATCTGTGCGGCGCCAAGCGCGTCCACCGTCCCGTCGGCACGGAGTTGCACAGGCGCAACCATCACCCCCGGCACCGCCTCTACCCAAAGCCGCCGGATCTGTTCGGCAGACAATGTAACCGCAGGTTCGACGACAGCGAGCACCCCGCGCCCCAGGCTCGGCACCAGGCTCGTAACGACCTCACCGTAGCTTCTCCCCCTCGGCACCAACACACCTTGCACGCTCGGGACAAGACGCTGCAGGGCGGCGAAGGACGTCCACTGGCTCGCATCCGCATCGACGAACGCCACGAGTGTGCGAGCCTCTGCTGTGAGTTCCACCACGGTCTGCAACCGCTCATCGTAGTGCCGGTCTTGGCGCTGCACGAGCCAGAGGATCGATGGGTCGTCACTGTCAATCCCAGATGAAGGGGGCACGCTCCCGCGGTTCCACTCGCGCGCAGCTCGGAGCGCGACATCGCGAAACTCACCCAGCGTGAGTAAGAGTTCGACCGTGTCGAACGCAAATCGCAGGCGCGCGGCGCTTCCTTGGGCCCAGACTCGTTCGAGCGGTCCGTGCATGGGTTCTGAGCTGGCGGACTCCGAGAACTCGCTATCGTCCCACCAGGGATGCAGGCGGACCGTAGCCCGATCACTCACCAAGTAGGCATAAAGGGCGGGGACCCGCCAGGGTTCCGGCAACTCGCGGCCCGCCACAAGCTCGTCGACGAGCGGGTTGAGGCTGAGCCCGCGGCGAAACCCTGTCCGCACGTAGTCACGCACTGCGCGGCGTGTACTCGCGGCACGCCAGCCTCGCTGCGCGGCGTAAAACTCAGCATCGACCACTCCAGCAGCGCGAATCGTGCGCGCCCACAACACGCGGTCCCCTGCGCGAATGAAAGGAGCGAGCGCTGGCACTCCGCGGAGCCTGCGCCAAAGAGCTCTGAGCCGTGACGTCGATCGAAGGGTGCTGCCGTCGGTCATCGCCGCCCGCTCGCCCGACGCAAGCGTCCCTGCCAGCGTTGTCTGAAGCTCTCCGGGCGACGCGCATCCAACTCGGATACGAGCAGATTTCGAAGGTCCTCTCTCAGCTGCCGCTGGAGGTGAGCCAAATAGAGCGGAAGGCCTGCGCCATTCTTATCGACCCAGCGCGCAAGTTCACGATCTCTCACCAGCATGTCGTCTCGGACGTGATCGTCACCCAACTCGAACATGCTGTTCGCTTCAGCGCCTCGCGCGGTCGGCCGTTGCACCCAATACGCCAAGGGCTCGCCAGCGATGAACCCCACCGGAAAGCGCGGAATCACGCGCAAGTAAAACTCCCAGTCTTCTACCGCGTCAAGCGACTCGTCATACCAACCAACGATGTCGTGAAGTTCCCGGCGGTACAGGAACGAGATCGGCACCGCACGATTGATCTCGAAGAGCTCGGTCAGCGAAATTCGAGTCATCCCGCGCCAGAACGGCACCCGATCGATTTCACGCCACCGATCACCGTCGTGTTCCTCATAGATGATGGCCGTACTCACCATGACCCCGATGTCGCCGGGGTGCTCGTCTAGCCACCGCACCGTCTCGCCCAGGAACGCCGGGTGCCATCGATCGTCGTCGTCATGAAGCACGACGTACTCGCCACGCGCCGCGCGGAGGCCTGTGTTGGCCGCACAACACCGGCCATGCGGTGCCGCACTGTCCACCACTGTCACGTTCGCGACCGCCGCCTCAGCCACGACGCGGTCAACCTCACGCCGATCGCCGTCGTCATTGACGATCACGATATGCCAGCCGGCGTATTCTTGCGCCGATACGTCAGCGAGGGCTCGTCGCAAGAACGCAGGACGATTCTTCGTCCTGATCACCACAGTTACACGCTCTGCCACGCCTAACAGTCTAGGACGAGCGGCACCTCGCGATTTCGATGCCGTGGTCCGTCTAGCGCACTGACACTTGGACGCAGTCGGGGGACGTGTCCCCTGCCACATTCGTTGAGTATGCACACACCCAGTGCACCCCCGGTGGTGCGGGAACAGATCCCACAAAGCCGTGGTTGCCTCCAGCGCCGGGGTACAGGGCTCTGCCTGGCTCGTACTCCGCGTCGGCGGTCCAGGCATACCAGTTCGAACCCACCTGCACGATCACCTGGGCACTTTCGTTCAAGGCATCGCGGTCGATCGCGTATCCCCAGAGCGTGATGCCCTCAGCAGACTGCCATGCCCCCATGAGCTTGGTGAGGGGTTGTTGTTGCGGGACTGCCACCGGTACGGAAACGCGACGACAGTCTTCGTTGACGTCAACACCTTGGTTGATGTTCGTGTAGTAGACGCAGACCCAGTGTTCTCCGGGCGGAACAGGAATGGTTCCGCCCCAACCGTGGTTGGCACCGGCACCCGGGACCTTGGCTGACACGGTGGCGTTCGGCTGATTCGCTTGCCAGGCGTACCAGTTCGAACCGACCTGAACGATGACCTGGACACTCTCGTCGAGCGCATCCGGATCAGCTGCCCACCCCCACAGTGAGACCCCCTCCGCTGTGCCCCAAACGTCCTTCACCTCACCCTTGGGGGAGACATCCGCGATTGACGGGACCGTCACGTCACGACAGCCAAACGGAAGGTTGTTCCCCTCGTTCTGATTGATCGCGGTGACACAGACCCGATGCACACCGGGCGATACCGCCAGAGTGCCGCCGAACCCGTGGTCGGGCCCAGCGCCCTCGACGAGCGACGGACCAAGCGAATACGGTGCATCCGCGCGCATCACGTGCCACGTCGAATCGACTTGAATGTGGAGGTCGACTGCGTTGGGCACGGCATCCGGATCGATGGTCCAGCCCCACATGTGGACACCGTCAACCGATGCCCAGAGCTCCTTCAGTTCGCCCCGCGGTGACACTCGGGGCGGGAGATCGATCGTCCGGCATCCGAGCGAGGCATCAAGTCCCCCCGCTTGATTGACCATCGTCACGCAGATTTCTTGCTGCGTGCCGGGTGGCGCTGCAACCGTTCCGCCAAAGCCATGATGTATCCCCGCACCGGGGGCTGCAGTTGCCATCTGCTCGTACGGAGCGTCGGCGCTCCAAAACGTGACGACCCCGCCGACCGAAATTCTGAGCTGCACCGGCTCAGTAGGCACGTCTGGATCAAGCGCCCACCCCCAGAATGCGATGCCGTCCTCGGTTGCCCACATGTCTTTGATCACACCGATCGGAGAATGGCTGTTTACCGTCGGGTCGCCGAACCAGTCAGTCCAGAGTCGCCAGAAGTTGCGATTACCGTACGACGAACACGAATCTCCGGTGCCGTACAGATTCTCGAGGGCGGCCGCGTTGGGGCGGTACGGCGTGTAGAAGTACAGACCCAGCGTCGCGAGGTTCCGGATAAACACCCGCGACGTGCCGCACCCGGCCTTTTCGCTCCACAGGATGTTGTTCCAAGCGTTGACCTTGTACCAACTAAATGCGGCCCGGTTGTACTTGTAGGCTTGAAACGACCGGGCGGCATAGTAGACCTGGTAGAAGAATCCGGCGAAAGCAGGGTCGCAGGGTCGGTTGTCGGGGCAGCTGAAGCCTGTCGCCGCTCGCCAATTCCAGTCACTCGGAGACCGCGACGTCACGAGCGATTGCTCCTTTTCGAGGAGCACAAGGATCGCCTTTTGGCTCATGTTGCACGCAGCACCGACACGCGCGATGATGCTCGCCGCAGATTCCCCGGGACGACCCTCCATTGCCGCGCAATACGAGTCCTTCGGCATACTCGGCGTTGTCTGTCGATACGGAGCAAGACAATTGCTCCCGCTACCACAGCGATTCTTGCTGTCCAGGAACTGCTGAACTGCTGCAGCGTCCATCGCGGAGCCATCGTAGAAGTTCTCGTCAGAAACGATGTACCCAGGGTCAAACTTCGATCCATCAGCTGCGGCAGCGGGCTCCGCCCCCGCGAACACGAGTCCTGAGATCACGACCGCGAGGATGGCGAAGAATGCCGTCGCGAGACGATGTCGTTGACGGCGGACGAGCGATCCTTTCGGGACGTCAGGCACCCCGTACGTCTCAACGCGCGAATGTGACATCCCATCAGCCTCCCATGAGCCGTTCGTCGACCCGCGTGCCATGCCGCAGTCTCTACGAAGCCAGCCCGATCACGATCTGGTCGCACCACGTCACCGCGTGGCAAGGACCTCGAACATACGCTCGACCCTAGCGTTCACCGAACGACCGGGGTCTGCCTTCTCGCGCATTTCCTCTGCGGTCGCACGACTGTGCCTGGGCACATCGATGGAGGAGCGCACATCCCGAATAAAGGTCGCCGCTCCCTCCGTCGCGACGGGGGCATCGAAGATCGTCTCGAAGTCGTTTCCCAGTTGCAGCGTGTCATGCCAAAAGATGATCGCACCGGTCAGCGCGGCTTCCATCAACGCAGCCGTGTATTTCCCGTCAATCATCATTTTACTGCCGACGTCACGCGCAACATGCACGAAACCATCGAAACTTCGATACTTGGCGATCGTCTCACGGTGGCTCACGTACCCGAGCGGTAAAGGTGGTGCAGGCCTCAACCCGAGCGTCCGAAGCGCAGCGACTCGCCGGGTCGCACGCCTGTGCTTCTGCACGAGCGTGCGGGAATCGAGCGGCGGGAAGACCTCGCTTTTGAGACCGCTCTTCTTCATGATTGACGCGCTGCGTTCCCAATCCTTCTGAGCGGTCCGGCTTGATACGTGGAGGAGCGAGTTCAGTTCACTTCGATACCGATTGCGCGCGGGTCCCACGAGATCGATGTCGATGCTGACCGGGAAAAGGACCAGGCGATCCGACGATGCGTATGCGAGTTCCAGCGGACCCGGATTCACGAACACCAGGTCGTAACTCTCGTCAAAGACGCCAAGATCGCGTTCGCGAACTTCCAGGTCGTGGAGCGGGTTATGACCAAACCCGGGAAACTGAACGAGAAAGCGATGCGACGCGGGCAACGCCGCCCCCGAAACGATCGTGTCCGGCCCAAACGCTAACAGTGCGACATCGTTCGATGGTTCGGGA
Source organism: Microthrixaceae bacterium (assembly GCA_020439065.1). Lineage (GTDB taxonomy): Bacteria > Actinomycetota > Actinomycetes > Actinomycetales > Microbacteriaceae > Microbacterium. The sequence continues at coordinate 14,862 of JAGQTK010000004.1, read as the reverse complement.
ACCAAGCGAAAGTGGCGCCGCAAGTGCGGGAGCTCCCAGCGCAGAAAATGCCTCGCAGCTCCCACATGCACATGGAGCGGTGGCAAGCTCACGAATCGCCTCGCTTGTCGAACCGTGTGGAGTTCATGAACGCATGGATCTCGCTCGTGCTCGCCATCCGCACCCCAGCGCCGACCATCCTGCGAGCGAGGTTCCAGTCGCCCGGCTCGCCTACTCGCCAACTCTCGACGTCGTACTCGAAGAACCGGAGGTTCGCCATGTACAGCGTCGATTGGAAACTGAACGCGCCGATACGCGGAGGATCACTGTAAATCACACGATCCACACCTTCGAGCACGTCGCGCTGGATGAGCGCACCATACGCGAGTTCCGCACGTTCACTCCGCGCAAGCGCCACGAGCTTCTCGATGTGGTCCGCCACAAACTCGTCGTCATCATCCAACGGCGCGATCCAGTCACCACGAGCGAGTCGCGCCGCTTCGTTCATCGCTGGCGAGCCGGCAACCATCCATCGCAAGTGCGCGTCGACCGGATACGAACCGCGCTTTGGAAGCTCCACAAAGCGAATGCGCGGCTCTCCCAATGACTCGATAGCCGCCCTCGTGGCCGCATTCGGTCCATCGTTCACGACCACGATCTCAATGTTGTCGTAGGTCTGTCTGAGCACCGACTCAATTGCGACATCCACGAGCGCCTCAGTGCGGTCGTATGTTGCAATTCTGACGGATACCAGTGGCCGCTCATCGTCCCAGGACCGTTCATACTCCGGTGACGAGCGCAGTTCCTCAAGACGTTGCTGTAGAAACTGCGCGTTGTCTCGCTCAGCTCGAGCCGCTTGGATTCCTATCTCGGCGCGCAACCCGAGTTGGCGCAGGAGCACATCTTCCTCACGCCAGCGAACGCGCATCTCGTCGAGCGTTGCTTGCTGTGCCTGAGCGACGGCGGTGACCGCCTCCTCGAGCGCTACCAGCCGCTGTTCGAGATGATTCTTCGCATCGTCCGAGTGTTGCCTAGCCATACGATCACTTCCTCAGCAATGTTGGTCGACCAAAGTCACAACACGGTCAAATACGCTCTCAGGCATTCCCTGAAAGACCGGCAAACACAGAATTCGCGTACTCACTGCCTCCGTGAGCTCGAGACGCCCCGTGCAGAGGTCGTGCTCGAACGAGGCGTGGCGGTGAACCGGAGGCGCGTAGTACACCCGTGCCTCAATCCCGGCGGCCCGGAGCCCGCTGAGCAGCGGATCGCGAGATTCGGCATCGCGCAGCATCACGGGCGCGAAGCAGACGGAGGACTTGTCTGCGTTGCGAACAATCTCACCTGCATCGGCGTAGGAGAAGATTTCCCCGTAGCGCTGAAGCACCTGCCGACGTTCGCGAATCACATCATCAATGGTGAGGAGCTGACGAACGCCGATAGCCGCGTTTATCTCTTGGAGCTTCCCATTCAATCCAGCCCGGACTGCTCCGTCTGCGGCTTCGAACCCAAAGTTCGAAAACGAGCGCAGGACTTCCGCAAGCCTCACGTCTCGCGTGACGACGGCGCCTCCCTCGCCGATCGCAAACGGCTTTGTCGCGTGAAAGGAGAAGATCTCGCAATCCCCGCGAGTCCCCACGTTGGTACCGTCCGGATACAGCGAGCCGAACCCCGCGGCGGAGTCAATGATCAGCGGGACACCGCGTTCGGCTGCGAACGTTTCCCACTCATCAATCAGTTCACCGCCGATACCGAAGGTGTTGCAAAGCAGCACCCCAACGATCTTTTTGCCATAGCGGTCCCAGGCAGCGCGCGCCGCTCCCAGCGACGGCTGAAGCGAAGATTCGTCGATGTCGATGAACAGCGGGTGGTGCCCGGCCCACCGAATTGCTTGGGGGCCCGCCGCAAACGTGAATGACGGGACGATCACCAACCCACCTGGCGGCTCATCCTTCAGAAGCTGCGACAACGATGCAACGAGTGCGGTCGTCGCATTGTTGAAGGTCACGACCTCCAGATCACTTCCCAGATAGTCTGCGATCCCGGCGCGAAATCGCTGTTCCTTCGGCCCGAAATTTGTGAACCAATTGGACCGAACGATCTCCGTCACATCGGCCGCGAGATCTTCAGCTGCCGGAAAGATGGGCCGAATAAACGGAACATCAAAAGCCACGAAGCCACTCCTCTACTCGACGTACCCGCCTGGCTGGTATGCCAACATAAACGCCCCATGGCTCAAGGTCGTTCAGCACGACCGCCCCGGCGCCGATTCGTACGCCCTCGCCCACCGTAACGCCGTTCGCCACCGAAGCGCCGATTCCAATGAAACTCCCGCGACCGATGGTGCTGTCACCACCAACGTGCACGCCGGGCGACAACGTCGCGAAGGCTTCGATCACCGTTCCATGCCCGATCGTCGCTCCCGCGTTGACAAGCACGTGGCGCTCGAGCACACAATCCGCCATGAGCGTCGCGCCAGGCGCCACGATGCACCCGTCCGCGATCGTCGCGCGCGGCGACCGATAGCCGTGCTCGGCAAGCACGCTCGTGTACCGTTCACCAGGCCACCGAGAGACGAGATCGTTCCGAAGCCCCGGAGCACCCACAGCAACGACAACCGGTAACGCGCGTTCTTCGGCACTGGCGCGGGTGAGATCGATGAGCGGTACACCAGCTACGCGAGCACCGTCAGAAAAATAGGGCTCATCAACCGCGAAGAAGGCAACTTCTGCGCCCGGCGCGAAGTCCGCTACCTCGCGCGCCTGCCCACCGGCGCCGAGCACCCCGATGAGCGTCACCTCGAGAGTCGCTTCACCCGGCGAGCGACACCGTAGACTGCCCGGCGCGCGAAATGGGCCACCCGCATTGCCTCTCGGATGGGGTATGCATAACGCCACGAGCGGCTCGTGAGCAGCGCATGCAACTCCGCACGCAGTCGCCCCAACTCGACCCGGTCAGCCAAGAGCTGACGCACGAGGCCGACCGTCCCCGCCGGCATGATGACGGCTTGCTCATTGAGCTTCGCAATCACGCGAGCCTGTGACGCCTGCCATTGCGTGTCATCGTGTGTCGTGTACGAGGACTCGGCCCCTTCCCAGCGGCGGTAGATCGCGGTCATCTCCGGCGCCTGAACGACACCGCAGAGCAACGATGCTCGAAGAATCAGGTCCCAGTCTTCGCAAACATAGAGCTCCTCATCGAAACGCAGGCCCAGCACGTCGAAGATCTCCCGCGGGAACGCCCAGCCCATGAACGGCGAAAAGTTCATCTGCAGGTGTGCGAACTGGTCGAAGTGTGCCGGGTACTCGGCGTCCGGCCAATTCATGTGCCGAAATCCGGTCTGGTCCTGCGGCCACATCTCGATTGACGCCCGCTGCGAGGCAACGACCGCGCGCACAAGCTTGCCCGGCTCGCGTTCTGCCATCTCGGCGAATGACTCTACCCAGTGGCCGAAAAGCAGGTCGTCGTCATCGAAGAAGGAGACATAACGACCGCGTGCCTGTTCCACAGCAACGTTCAACGGTTTGGAACGGCGCCCGCCACGCACCTCCAGCGTGGAGATCCGAGACTTGAAGCTTGCTGGTTGCGCGGCGATGATCTCGTTGACCTGCAAGAAGTCTTCAACCGTCGCATCATGCGCCGCGACGATGACCTCGAAGTCTTCATTGCTCTGCCCGGCAAGACACAGCAGAGCATCCTTCAGCGCTTCAGGGCGCTTCCCCTGCGTCCGCAGTACAACGGTCAGGAATGGGCGCACCCCTTCTGCATCGCGTGTGAACTCCGCGACGAAGAGGTCGGCCGCCCGCCCGAGACCGCGAGACGAAAATTGATCACGCCCCAGCGTACGGATGAGTCCCAGTAGCGTCGGACGGTCTGAGGTGACCACCGGCTCGACATCGTTAGAAGCGGTGTTCGGCATAGTAATCTCCCACAAACTGGCCAACGGCGTGATCAGGGTCGATCGGGTCCGGAAGCGTTCCCGACGCTCGTTTGTCGCGATAGGTCCCGGCTGCTCTTTCGAGATGAGACACTCGGCTCGTCGAAAACGCGTCCAGGAGCTTGTCGACCCGCTCAGGCCTCGAGTATTTGTGCGCGAGCATGAGCGCGGCTTCAGCCGAGTAGTACTGCTCCGCTGCGCTCACCGGCCAGCCTGCTGTGACAGTCAACCGCTTGTCGTGGAAGGCACGCGCGGAGGGCTCGAACACGACCCGGAAGCCCGCGAGCCGCACGCGCCACGAATAGTCCACGTCGTCGCCGTACAGGAAGAACGATTCCGCGTCGAACCCTCCGACGTCATCGAACACCTCCCGCCTGGTAACCGCGCATGCAGTGGATGCCCAGCTGGTGTCACCCGTGTAGCGCTCGTACTGTTTGGGGTGATCGAGCGGCAGTTGTCGAGCCTCGACGACTCCGACGTCTGCTCCGAGAGCGTCGACAAGTCTTTGCACTGTGTCCGGGTCCATCCGCACGTCGGGATTGAGGATGAGCAAGAGCTCGGAGTCCGACTCGCCCGCAAGCCGGTTGTGTCCCGCGGCCGAGCCAAGGTTGGCCCCGAAGTACGTGTAAGAGAACGCACCGCCACTGGCTTCAATCAGTGCGGTGAGGCCCGCAATATCAGCGTCCGTCAAGGTCGGTGTCGGCGCACAATCGCCGATTCGATACTCCCAGCCCGTGATCGCGTGGGCGAGAGCTGCCCTCGATGCCGAATTCGCCAACGCTTCACCTGCGCGCGTGATGTGATGGGGCGCGTTCCCGTACAGCACCGACTGTATGGATATCCGCATCTCTGTCTTCCGTCCTCGTTCGCCTTCGTTCACAATTGCAACCTTGCTCCTCGCCCAACGATCAGTTGGCCCGCGTTCGCTGGAACTTTGCCAGCCAGAAATGAATGCCTCGACCCGGTCCCCAGGACTTCAACGCGAGTGCATGTTTTTCAACCAGGTGCCAGCTGAGCCAAGCCAGGACAAATGTGATCGCCAAGGCGATCAGCATGTAGGGCCAGTATCCCCAGCTGTATACGCCAGCCGCCGCGAGACATTGTTGTACGAGGAAGCCGTAGATGTAGATCCCGTATGAGTAGTCGTTCTTTGCCCCAATCCATTGCAACGACGCCGGAAGACGCGCTGCCAGAAACATCACGAAGTACCCACCGGCCACGACTCCGAATACTGCGAATCCACCGTAGAAAAGTGAAGCTACGAAAAGCACCCCGCTCAGCACCCCGAGGCGGTTATCGTACGGGACCTTGTCGGAATAGATTCCCATCGTCGCCCCAACCATGAACGTCGAGCCGAGGAAGAGGACCTGCGGGTCCGAGAGGAGCGGAAGCAACGCACCCAGGTCAGCCGGCGTCAGTAACGCGATTGCCTGAGCGCACAGGAAGAAGGCTGCGAGGATTGGGACGACAAACCGTGCCCGAGCGAGCACACCGGCAACGGAGAGCACCGCGATGAGGAGATAAAAGCCCCACTCATATGCAAGCGTCCACAGGGAGCCGTTAAAGACGCTCGCCTCGGTCAGCTGTCCATATGGCGTCCCAATAAAGATGTCATGGATCCCGTAGGCCCCGATTGTCAAGGTCCAGTTTGACGTGAGGTATGCGAACGGCCCCCCTGGACCAAACGAAAAGTAGTCGCCCAATGAGCTCCCACGGATCAGCCACGCGACGGGGCCAACGACGAACGCGCTGAAGAGCAACACACCAAAGAATGCGGGAAAGATTCGGATGATCCTGCGCCACATGAACTGCAGGATGTCAGCGCTCGCTCCGCTCTTGACGATGAGATACCCACTGATGACGAAAAACCCGCCAACGGCGATTCCTCCGAGCGACGTTTGCCCACCCGTGTACCGCCAGAACGGGTCGTCGCCGAACCCGCCGAGCGGGAATGCATGGTCGACGATCACCAGTGCTGCCAGTACCAGCCTGAGCACTCCGAGCGAGTTGAGGTGCCCTCGCAACGCATCGCCAATGGACGGCCCCATCGCCTCTTGCCGTGGTCGCGGTGCGATCACATTTCCCGGGAGGCCTGCGGCCGTCATCGATGCGCCCCTACGAAACCCATCACGCTGTTCACTCGCTCGGGTGCAGTGACGAGAGGTACGCCTCGATCACCGGCTCCGCGGCGCCCGTCATCACGAGGGCACCGTCCTGTAGCCAGGCAACGTGATCGCACATCTCCTGGACCGCGCCCATCGAGTGACTGACGAGGATCACGGTCTTGCCGTTCTCGTGAAACTCTGCAAATTTGTCCGCACACTTTTCTTGGAATTCCGCGTCGCCAACGGCGAGCACCTCGTCCACGACCAAGATGTCCGGTTCGACATTGATGGCCACCGAGAACCCGAGACGGACATACATTCCGGAAGAGTAGTTCTTCACCGGCTGGTCGATGAATGCTTCGACGCCCGAAAAGTCGATGATCTCGTCGAGCTTGCCCTTGATCTGCTTCTGCGACATGCCGAGAATCGACCCGTTCAGGAAGATGTTCTCCCGGCCGGTGAGTTCTGGATGGAATCCGGAGCCCACCTCGAGGAGCGCTGCAACCTTGCCCTCCGGCTTGATCTGCCCTTCATCGGGAGTGAGAATCCGCGCGAGGCACTTCAGGAGTGTCGACTTACCCGAACCATTGCTGCCGATCAGGCCGAATGTCGACCCCGCCGGGACGTCGAAAGACACGTCGCGAATCGCCCAGAAATCGTCGTGCACCGACACTCGCCCACGAAGCATCGCCGACTTCAGACTCTGATTTCTTTCCTTATAGAGTCGAAATTTCTTACCGACGCCCTCAATCGAGACCTGCCCAAGAGTCACAGCAACTCCGCCAATCGTTTCTCGCTTCTTTGGAACACCCACAGCCCAAGCACGAGCGCCACCATCGCCCAGACCGCGCAGATGACGAAGTCAAGACCGCTCGGCATCGCGTTGTCGTAGAGCATCGTCCGGAAGATCGATACGAAGGGCTCGAGCGGGTTGAGCTTGTAGAGGTCCATGATCTCGATCGACGTGCCCCAGAGTGGCCCCACCGAGTCTGACAAGTTCTTGACGTATGAGAGCGGGTAGATGATCGGGGTCAGGTACAGCCAGAACTGCATGACGAGCCCCATCAGATACTGCGTGTCTCGGAAGTAAACGTTCGCGACCGAGAGCATCAAAGCGATGCCTGCCGCAAAAAGTGCGAGCAGAATCATCGTCACGAGGATGAGTGGAATAAACGGCCACACCACAGCACCGAAAAGCGTCAATGCCACGATCAGCACGACCATCTCGATGATCCACGTGTACCCGACCGACACGATCACCGAGAGCGGCAAGACGATACGCGGGAAGTACACCTTCTGAATGAGGTTCGCGTTCTCCACGAGAGAGCCCATGCCCATCGTGACCGCGTTCGAGAAGAACAGCCAAGGGAGCAGGCTCGCAAGGAGCCAGAGCGCGAAGACATCAAGACCGCTCGGGTCTCCTGGTCCCGGCTGCACCCGCAGGATGAACGAGAACACGACCGTGTAAATGGCCATGAGCGCGAGTGGATTCGCGAGAGACCATAGTTGGCCGAGCACGGTTCGCTTGTACTTCCCCCGAATCTCACGCAACGCGAGGTTGGCAAGCAGTTCTCGCGACGAGAAGACTTCCTTCAGAAAACCCATGACTCCTCGGTGGCGCTCGGGACTACGGAACCCATATCCGGACTATTCTAGACGGCTCAGCGCGATCGGCCTTACGCGCGGCGGCGATGCCCAACTCGCGCGCGGCTCACCTCTGCAAAGCCCGTAACCCTACAGCTCCGCGTGCAGCGGTCACCGGCGAGCACCCCGAGGCGCTTCGCCGCGAATGCGCTGGTCGTCGCGGTCGCGGATGTCACCGACGGCATACATGCTGCTTCCATCGGTGTCTCACCGAGTGAGGTGCTGCGTCCAGAATGCAGATGGGGCACTCGAGCACTGTCCCGGCAAGAACTCCCAGCGATGCACCGCGAGCAGACGCGCGCGTGCGGCGAAAGCCTGACTAAAGCTTATGCCGCGCAGCGCAGCACGAGCGCGTCGAGCCACACCACCGTCCACCCAAGGAGGGTCGGGGCCTCGCGATCGTCATCATCGCGCGGCGCAACATAGTCGGTCGTGGCCGTGCGCACACGAGGTTGGCCGCGGCGCATCAACCGCTCGGTCCAAGCAGGTCGGCGAGCTTGAGGCGCTCACGGAGCCGGGCACACAAGCGCCCGTCGGCGCCGCGCGAATTTCTCGATGCTCTGACGAGCGAAGGCCCCCGGATCGAACGAGCCCGCTCCCGGTCCACGCTCTTGGGAGGGTGGCTACAGATCCGCCCGCTTCCGCATTGCTCGGGCGCGGTTCCACCAGTAGTCGATGCCCCGCCCCGGCCCCCAGGACTTCAGCGCCATCGCGCGTTTCTCAATACCGTGCCAGCTGAGCCACGCGAGTGCGAATGTGATCGGCAGGGCCGCGAGCATGAACGGCCAATAGCCCAGCTTGTAGACGCCTAACGCCGCCAGACATTGCTGGACGAGGAAGCCGTAGATATAGATGCCGTAGGAGTAATCGTTCTTCGCGCCGATCCATTGAAACGACTTGGGCAGTCGCGCGCCGAGATACAAGACGAAGTAGCCGCCCGCGACGTACCCGAGGAACGCAAACCCGCCATAGAAAACGGAGGCCCCGAACACGAGGCCGCTCAGGATGCCGAGTCGGTCGTCGTACGGGATCTTGTCGGAGTAGATGCCAATGGTCGCGCCCACCAGGAACGTGGTGCCAAGGAAGATGACGTTCTTGTCGGCGAGAAGCGGCACGACGAGCCCAAGCTCGGTAACGCCCAGCGAAGCCAGCGCTGAGGCGAGCAACATGAAGCCGGTGAGAATCGGGACGATGACTCGGGCCCTGGCAAGCACGCCGAAGGCACCGAACACGGCGATCATCATGTAACACGACCACTCGTACCAGAGTGTCCACAGCGAACCGTTCAACGTGCTGCGGCCTGTGCTCTGACCCCTCGGTGTATCGACAAAGAGGTCGTTGATCCCGTAGTGGCCGATCTTCAGCGTCCAGTTCGAGGTGATGTATGAGAACGGGCCGCCTGGCTCGAAGGTGAAGTACGTCGCGAGTGAGTCACCACGCAGAAGCCATGCGATCGGCCCGACGACGAAGGCGGTGAATAGGAGCACCGCCCAGAATGCGGGAAAGATCCGGATCACCCGACGCCAGAGAAACTGCATGGTGTCTGAACTCGCGCCGCTCTTCACAATGAGGTAGCCGCTGATGACGAAAAACCCCGCGACCGCAAGCGAGCCAAGCGTCGTTTGCCCTTCGGTGTAACGCAGAAAAGGATCTTCACCGAAGCCCCCCAGCGGAAACGCATGCGAGACAATCACGAGCGCCGCAAGCACGAAACGGATCACACCGAGCGAGTTTTGGTGGCCGCGTAGCGCGTGAGCAATCGAACGATTGCCGTCCACGTCGCGATCCGCGGCAGCGGGCGCGGAATTATCCGCATGGACAGCACTTGCTGTAGTCAACATGTCCCCCAAGAACGTGTCGTGCATCAGTGGCCGTGCGCTCGCAGCCCACGCGCCAAGCCGCCGCCTACGCGGGCCCATGGCTCCGCCGCTTCCCCCATTAGAAGCGGCCCACAATTCGCCAACTCTAGGCCCGCGTATCCCCCCGGGTCAAAATATTTCGTCGACGGGTGCCGGGCTGCCGCTCTGCGCTGGAGCCGACCCTACAGCTCCGCGTGCAGCGCCCACACCCGATCGCCCGCGTCGAGCCATGAGAAGCCGCGCGAGCGGTCACCGGCGAGCACTCCGAGGCGCTTCGCCGCGTCAGCGTCGTCCAGCACCGTAGCGATCGCCGCACCCCAGGCATCCGCCCCCTCGCCAGTGACGAAGGTCGCCGCATCGGCCGCGACCTCGCGATACGTCGCCGTGTCGCGAGCCACCACCGGCGCACCCACCGCGAATGCCTCCACCATGCGGAACGGGAACGCGATGCCGGTGGATGCCGCAAGCACCGCGTCGGCACGCGACCAGATCGTCGCGCGCTCCGCGGCAGCCAGATCGCCGAACAGCTGCATGCGCGAGGCGACGCCGGCGGCCTCAGCCAGCTCGCGCAGCTCCTCCGCGTCCGCACCCGGCACATCGAGCACCACCAGCGAGAGCTCGGAATCGAGCGCGAGGCCCCGGAGCGCGTCGGCGACGCCCGCAGACGCATGCGCCGAGCCCGACATCGCGACGAATCGCTCCGGCAGCCCAAGTGCCGCGGCGCGCGCGGCGGCATCGGCGGGGGCCGCGAATCCCGTCGGCGGCGCCCCGGGAATCACCCGGATCCGGTCGCCCAGCGCGGTGCGCTCACCGAGCTCGGCCGCCATCGCGTGTGTCGGCACGACGACGGCGTCGGCGTGGCGCTGGGCGCGCCGCAGCATCCCCCTCGCCCACGTCAGCCGCCCGCGGGGCATCTCGTCGGGGGCCGTGAACGCGTCGAGCGTGTTGATCGTGACGACGGTCTGCTCGCCGTCGTGCACACGGTCGTGCTTGACGAGCGGCGCCATCAGCGTGGGGGCGTGCACCATCCCGCCCGAGAGCGGGCCGACGCCCAGCTGCCACGCAGCCGCCAGTTCGCGGCGCTGCAGCGGTGCGCGCGTCACGCGGGCGAGGCCCGGCACGAGTTCCGCGACGTCGGGGGCACCCGCGCCGCCGGCGGGCACGATCGCCTCGACCTCGCAGCCGCGCGGCGCCGAGGCGACGAGCCCGCGGGCCAGCTCGAGCGACGCGGTGTGCAGCAGCGAGTCGGTGGGTGCCACGAGCTGATCGAGCACGAGGCGCAGGGTGGTGGTCATTTCTCCTCCTCCGGCACCGGCGGGTGCAGGGCAGCACGCACCAGCTCGTGGATGTGGGCGATGTCGGGATCCTCCGGATCGACCCCGCCCTGCGGCGTCAGCTCGATGGTCTGCATCGGCAGCTCGCGCGACTTCACCGCGAGATCGACGAAGTACGGCAGCATCGACTGCGGCAGATCGGTCTTGATCACATTGCTGCCGGCGGCCGCGACATCCTGGAAGCGGGCGAGCACGTTCGCGGGGTTGGTCTGGCGCAGGATCGCCTCCTGCAGCTCGCGCTGGCGCTGCATGCGATCCCAGTCGTTCGTCGTGTAGCGCGAGCGGGCGTACCACTGGGCCGTGTCGCCGCTCATGCGCTGCTCGCCGACCTCGATCCACCCGATCGCCCACTCGTCGACGGGCTGCGTCGGGTAACTCGGTCCGCCCATGGGCAGGCGCTCGGTGACGTTGATCGTCACGCCCCCGAGCGCGTCCACGAGCGCCGCGAAGCCGTGCATGTCGATCAGCACGTAATAGGGAATCTCGATGCCGAGCAGCCCCTCGGCGGCGTCTTTGGTCGCCTCGATGCCGGGCGTCGAGCCGTTCGCGCGCGCCTCGGGGTAGAGCGCATCGCCGTCACCGCACACCTCGACCTCGGTGACGAGCTGGTTGATGCCGCTGCCCCAGCCGCAGTTGATGTTGCTGTGGCTCGTGTGCCCGTTCGGGTAGCGATCCTGCATCGGGCCGGGCGCGAAGGGCGTGTTCGCGATATCGCGCGGGATGCCGGTGATCGTCGCCGCGCCCGTCTCGGCGTTGACCGACACGACCGAGATCGAGTCGAAGCGCATCGAGTCGCGGCCATCGCCGCTGTCGGCGCCCAGCAGCAGGATGTTGTAGTAGCCGTCGCTCGGCGGCACACTGGGGCCGCCATCACCGAAGATCGACTCGAGCGTGCCGCGGGTGATCCCCGTCAGGTACGACGCATAGACCGCGCCGCCGGATGCCACGACCATCAGCGCCACCGCCAGCGCGGCGATTGCCGGCCGAGCCTTGGGCCGGGCCTTCACGAGCCGGACGAGCCGGAGGGTGTCGAGGGTGAGCACCACCCACAGCACGGCGTAGGCGAGCAGCACCACCTGCGCGAGCAGGAGCCCGAAGAAGTTCGTCGCGACCCCGACGAGCAGCTGCGGCCACAGCAGCGCGCCCAGCAGCCCGAGCAGCACGAGCGCCCACATGATGAGCGTCGCTGAGAGGCCGATACGGCCGAGCCGGCGATTGCCGGCGAGCGCCTGCGCCGAGCCCGGGAGCAGGAAGTTCAGCGCCACGAGCCACCAGCCGCGCCGGGTCATCAGCTCATGCGAACCGACATCGGGGTAGCGAATCGGGCTCGAGACGGACGTGCTCATCGCAGGGAGGCCTTGAGCCTCACATTCTTCTCCTCGACCTCGAGGGCGAGGGTATTGGCGTAGCTTTCGAGGCGGTTCAGCAGGGTCTCGTCAGCGGTCGCGAGGATCTTCACCGCGAGCAGCGCCGCGTTCTTCGCGCCGCCGATCGACACGGTCGCCACCGGCACGCCGCCCGGCATCTGCACGATGCTCAGCAGCGAGTCCAGCCCATCGAGGGTGGCCAGCGGCACCGGCACGCCCACCACGGGCAGCGGGGTGACCGAGGCGAGCATGCCCGGCAGATGCGCGGCGCCACCGGCACCCGCGATGATCACCTTGATGCCGCGGGCGCGCGCCTCGCGGCCGTATGCGATCAGCTTGTCGGGCGTGCGGTGCGCCGAGACGACCTCGATCTCGTGCGCGATGCCGAAATCGCTCAGCGTCTGTGACGCGTCGCTCATCACCCGCCAGTCCGAGTCGGATCCCATCACGACGCCGACGAGGGGCGCGTTCGATTCATGCAGTACTCGCGTGCTCACCCACCCAGGGTAGGCGCTGGCGGCTGTGGGGACGCTCAGCGCGGCGGGTGTGTCACGCGGATGCCGCGATCCGGCGCAATCCGCCGCCCGGCGCGCGTCAGCCTTCGAAGTACGCGGCCGCCGCGCGGGCGTCGAACGTCACATCGTCGAGGTTTTCGCCCACGACGTTCACGTGCCCGACCTTGCGCCCCGGCCGCGGGTCCTTGCCGTAGTTGTGGATCTTGGCGTGCGGCACCTCCTGCATTGCCGCGACGTAGCGCGCATCGAGCGTGCCCTCGAGGGGTCCGCCGAGGATGTTCATCATCACGGTCCACGGCGCGCCCGCGGCGGTGTCGCCGAGCGGCAGGTCGAGCACGGCACGCAGGTGCTGCTCGAACTGGCTCGTGACGGAGCCGTCCTGGGTCCAGTGCCCGCTGTTGTGCGGGCGCATGGCGAGCTCGTTGACGAGCAGGCGATCATCGACGGTCTGGAACAGCTCGACCGCCATCACACCGGTCACACCGAGCCCTGAGACGATGGCGTCGCCGATCTCGCCGGCAACCTCCACGAGGCGCGCCGTCGCGTTCGGCGCGGGTGCGAAGACCTCGGCGCACACGCCACCCTTCTGCACGGTCTCGACGACCGGCCAGTGCCGCACCTCGCCGCCCGGACGCCGGGCCACCAGCTGCGCGAGCTCGCGGCGGAAGTCGACGAGCTCCTCCACCAGCAGTGCGCTGCCCGCCGGGTCGTCCGCGACCGCGGCGAACCAGTCGGACGCCTCCGCGGCCGACGAGACCAGGCGCACGCCCTTGCCGTCGTACCCACCGCGCGGCGTCTTCACGACCGCCCGGCCGCCGTTGGCGTCGATGAAGGCCTGCAGCTGCGCCTCGTCCGAGACCGCGGCCCACTCCGGCTGCGGCATCCCGAGCGCCTGGAGGCGCTCGCGCATGCGCAGCTTGTCTTGCGCGAACTGCAGCGCCTCGGGGCCAGGGTGCACGCGCACGCCCGCATCGACCAGGGCGCGCAGCACCGGTTGCGGCACGTGCTCGTGATCGAAGGTGACCACGTCGACCTCGGCGGCGAACGCCGCGACGGTGGCGAGGTCACGATAATCGCCGACGGCGGTCGCGGCCAGCGCCGCCGACATGCCCTCGGCCTCGGCCAGCACCCGGATCTCGATCCCGAGATTCACCGCCGCGGGGATCATCATCCTCGCCAGCTGACCGCCGCCTACTACTCCGACCCGCAGAACCATGGTGTTTCCCTTCGCCCGATCTATCTTCGCGCATGTGGCGGCGCCGCGTGTACGTGCCGCGTGCACGGCCCGCGACGCGCGAGGGCAGCACGCGGAGGGTCCGGGCTACGCCTGGGGCGGGATGGCGGCGGGGTTCGTGGGCGCGGTCGGAATCAGGCCCGAGGATGCCTGCTCGTCACGGTGCGCAAGAATCTGCCCCACCTCGATCTGATCGCCCAGCGTCTCTTGCACGAGCGTCACCGAGGGCACGTTCAGCAGGCGCAGGGGCGCGTCGATCCCGTTTTTCAGGGTGATCGTCCCGGCGCCGAAGATGCGCTGCATCGGTCCGCGGCGCACCGAGATGGCGTAGCCGCGGGCGTGCGGCAGCTCGGCCTGCTGACGGCGCACGAGCCCCCAGCGCGCGATCACGCGCCGGTTGGTGATCGTGTACAGGCGGCTGAGCCACAGCAGAAACGGCAGGATGACCAGCACGATCACGAGGAGGGATGCGGCCAGCAGCAGCATCCAATTCTCGAGTGGTGCCGGCAGATTGCCGTAGAGGTAGCCGGTCGCCCCGGCGACCGCGATCAGCACGATGGCGCACCACGTGAGCCGGCGTGCCTGGCTGCGAAAGCGCGCCACGAGCAGCTCGGGCACGGACGTGCCCGGCGGGGGCGTGTGGGGTCGTCCCCCGAACGTGCTCGGCTGGCTCACACTCCTATTGTGCCTGCGGGCGCCGACATTGCCGCGCAGGCCGGGCGCTGTGTTCGCACGGCGACGCCCTGCGCGGGCGCCCGCGAGCTCAGCCCGGCAGCGCGCCCGCGTCGGCGCCCGCGCGCACGTGCACGACGTCGCCGGCCGAGACCGCGACGATGCCGTCCGCGGTGCGCACCACGAGGCGCCCGAAGTCATCGATGTCGACGGCCT
>JAGQTK010000049.1 GCA_020439065.1 Microthrixaceae bacterium | reverse complement strand
CGCCGGAGCCGAATCCATCATCTCTGTGTAGCGCACGGTGGCCAGCACGTCCTAGAACATGGACGCGGTCACCGTGTGATCCTTCGAGGAATCTCCTACAACCCACTCGAAAGGCATCAACACGATGACCGCTCCTACTATTGTCGACCCTGCCGGCCTGCTCAGCGAAGCTCTCACCGACGCGTCCCCGGATCTGATGCGCAGTCTGTTGCAGACCATGATCAACGCGCTCTTGTCCGCGGACGCGGACGCCGTGGTCGGCGCTGAATGGGGCAAGCCCTCATCCGACCGGATCACGCAGCGCACCCTCGTGAGTTTCATACACACCGGTCGAGGTCATCCGACGAGCACGGGAGGATCCGGCTGAGCCGGGCCGGGTGCGGGATCGGGGTCGGGCCCGCGGCGCTTCTTGCGGGGCGGCGCGAACAGGAACCACCCGACGGCACCCGACCCGGCGACGAACCACACCGCCCACCAGGGGAACCCGAGAGCCATGCCGTCGCCGGCGATCGCCTGCCGTCCTTCGGCCTCCGGCCCGGGGATGCGCACGGCGTGCACCAGGAAGCGATGGCTGTTGACCCCGATGGGGGCGCATGTGAAGAGCGTCACCCAGTCCTCGCCCTCGACGATCTCGAACGAGGCGTCTTCGGGCAGCACCGTCTCGACGCTCTCGACGCGATAGTAGTGATCCTCGCCGAGCACCGAGATCCAGAACTCGTCGCCCACCCTCGCCTTGAGCAGGTCGGTGAAGAGACGGGACTGCGGGAGACCTGAATGCGAGGTGAGCACGGAATGCGTCGAGGGCCCGCCGACCGGCATCGAGGTGCCGAACATGTGCCCGACACCCCTGGAGATGGTCTCGTCGGCGGTGCCGTGGAAGATGGGCAGGCCGATGTCGAGCCGAGGGTAGCTGAGGGTGCCGATCGCGTTCGTGCCGCTGACACGCAGCAGTTGCTCGTAGGCCCGGTAGACGATCGATCTCGCCGCCTCGTCGGGATTCTGCGAGATATAGGGATCGGTGAGAGAGCCCGGCTCGAGCGTGTCGTTGTAGGCGTAGGCGGCGTCGAGGATCGCCTGGCGCTCGGCATCCGGGGTCTGCGCGACGCGGTCGACGTAGCCCGATATCTCGGAGTTGTGACCGATGCGCGCGACCCAGCTGGCCGCCTGCGGGTAGACGAGCAGGCCGATCGCCAGCATGGCGAGCACCTGCAGGACGACGTTCCAGGCGAGGCGCTTCTTCTGCTTCGGCGTGCGTCTGCTGCGGCCCGGACCTCCGGAGCCGGCGGGTCGGGCGGAGGGGGCATCGCCGATCCCGGTCACGCTCCCGTTCGCTCTCCGGCGCGCTCTTCCTCGTCGCGATCGCGGCGTCTCAGCAGCACCATCGCACCGCCGCCGACCAGCAGGATGCCGAGCATGACGATGCCCGTGATCTGCGCACCGGTGATCGGCAGGCCTCCACCACCACCGCCGCCGCCGCGCACGAGGAACACCTCGGCGACGGTGGGATGGAGGATCGAGGTCGAGAGCACCTGCACCGGGAAACCCGCGGTCGAGCCCGTCCAGCCGGCGGGCAGCTGCGTCATGGCGGCCCAGTAGTGGCGGATCCGGGGGCTGTCGGGAGCGAGCTGCGCCCCGTTCTCGAAGTTCGAGAGGCGCAGGCACGGGATGAGCACCTCGCCGTTCGAGCCGCTGACCCATGAGGTCTCGCCGGCGCACTCGATGGGGTTGGCCCTCGCGGCGGCGTCGGCTTCGGTGCGGAACAGCTGGATCGTGGCGCCGGGGATACGGTTTCCGGAGTTGCCCTGCTCTTCGACGATGACGAGCAGCGCGCCGAACTTGACGGTGGCGGTGCTCGTCAGCGCCCCGCCCGGCTGGGGTGCGGCGAGGTATGCCACGTTGACGACGCCGGCGCCGTCGATGGCCGCGGCGCTCGGCAGCAGACGCATCTCGTTGGTGAACTCGCCCGGCTGGTCGCTCAGCACGATCGTCCGATAGCCGAGGGTGACGCGGGCATCGGGGTCGGCGGCGCGGGCGTCGACGAGCTTCTGGCGGCCGGTCGCGGTGAACGCGACCTCGAAGGCCTCGCGACCGTCGATCGTGGCGGAGCGCACGATGTAGTCGGTGCCGGGGTCGACGGCGACGCCGGTGACCTGCACGGTGACGTCGGCGAGCGTGCCGACCAGGGCGAGGCCGGGGTCGAGCAGGTTCTGGACGATGTAGCCGCTGATGGTCGGGGTGCCCGGGATCGAGGAGACGGGGGTCCAGGTGACGGGGTCGTGGCAGGCCCAGACGTCCTCGTCGCTGACCTGCAGGACCGTGCCGGCCCCGACGTTGTCGTTCTTCGGGTAGACGTGCACGGTGCTGAGCCAGGAGTCGCGCGTATCGGGGTCGGTGAGCGGCAGCATCACCAGGAAGTCCGCAGCGCCGACGAAGCCGTCGGGGGTGACGGTCTCCTCGACGAAGTAGAGCCCTGCCACGAGCGTGCCGAGCGCAGGATCGCCGAGCGTGGCGCTGCCCAGCGCGTCGGTGGTGTCCGTCGCATCGGGGCCGAGCCCGGCGACGGCGGCCCTGGCCGCCGCGACGGTGAGCGCCTGCGCGGCCTGCTGGCCGGAGTTGGTGGTGACGTCGATGCCCGGCACGCGAGTCGCGGTGAAGGTGGCGCCTTCGACGGGAGCGGTGGAGGGCAGAGCGCCCGGGTCGAGGGGCAGGCCGTTGCCGGGCTGACCGAGCTGGTCGGGCTGCTCGTACTTGTGGATCTCGATGGAGAACGGACCGGCCGGGATGGGCACGGCGTGCGCTGCGGTCGAGCCGAGGACGCTGCCGAGTCCGGTGAGGGCGGTGAGGGCGACCGCGAGCGCCGCGACGAGACCGAGCACCCGTGGTGCGACGCGCCGGGCGAGCGGGCGGGGATGCGAACGGGTCATGATCCTTCCCCCGTGTTCTTGCGACGGGGCGGGGCGAAGAGCAGGTAGGCGACGCCTGCGGATCCGGCGACGAAGCCGACTGCCCACCACGGGAAGCCCGCGGATCGGCCGTCGCCATCGACCGCCTGGCGGGTTCCGTCGCCCGGGCCCGCCACGCGGACGCCGCGCACGAGCAGCCGGTGCGAGTTGATGCCGACCGGGGTGCAGGTGATGAGCGTGACGTAGTCCTCGCCGTCAACGATGCGCAGCCCCTCGGTCTGCTCGGGCAGCACGGTCTCGATCCGGTCGACCCGGTAGTGGTGGGTCTCGCCGAGGACCTGCACCGAGAAGGTGTCGCCGATCCTCGCGCCGGGCAGTGGCGTGAAGAGCGAGGCGCCCAGCAGCCCCGAGTGCGAGGTGAGCACGGAGTGGGCGCTCGGACCGCCGACGGGCAGCGACGAGCCGTAGAGATGCCCGACGCCCTTCTTGAGCACCGAGTCTGCGGTGCCGTGGTAGACGGGCAGCCCGATGCCGAGCCGAGGGTAGCTGAGGCTGCCGATCACCCCGTTGTCGCTGACGCGCAGCACCTGCTCGTACGCCTCGTAGGCGGCGTCGCGCTCTCCGGCATCGGCCTGGCCGGTATAGGGATCGCGCAGCATGCCCTGCGGCATGAACGCGTTGTATTCGCGGGCGACGGCGAGCTCGGCCTCGCGCTCGGGCCCGTCGAGCCGGTCGACGGCTTCGGTGTAGCCGCTGACCTCGGAGTTGTGGCCCAGGGTCGAGAACCAGTCTGCCGCGCTCGAGTAGAGCAGGGCGCCGATGCCGATCATCGCGAGCACCTGCAGGGTGATCGGCATGGTGAGACTGCGCCTGGGCCGTGACGGGGTCGACCGGGGCCGGCCGGGGCCGGGCGCGACGGGCGCAGGATCGGAGGAGCCCGCCTGCTCGCGGACGAGTGTCTGCGTCATACCGGGCCCCTCCTTTCCTTCGATTCTTCGATCTGTGGGATTCTGCGACCGGTGCGCTGAACCGTGCGCCGGTGGGATCCCGCGGCCCGCCCGGATCGACGGGCCGCAGGATCCCCTCTCGGCTACTCCGCGGCTTCGGCGCTGCGACGACGACGTGCCACGACGAGCACGACGGCGAGGATGCCGACACCGAGGACGGTGAGGATCGCGGTGCCCATGCCACCCGTGAGGGGCAGCTGGAACCCGGCGTTGTGCGGCACGTTCACGACGTTGCCGATGGGGCTCTGAGCGGTGGGGCTTCCCGAGCCGTCCAGAGTCACGCGCTGCACGCTGCCGTCGCTGAGCAGCACCACCGGGATCGGCTCAGCGAGCAGCTCATAGCCCTCGGGAGCCACGGTCTCCGCGAGCCAGTACACGCGGTAGTCGGCCAGCAGGGCGACGGTCGCACCGTTCTGGAAGTCCGAGACTCGCACATTGTTCAGAGCGACGTTATTCGCAACAGCCGCGGAGGGATCGCTCGTGACCAACGCCGAGGTACCGGCCTTCGCATTCGCCTCAGAGGCGTACAGCGCGAAGACAGCATCCTCGAGAGGCACTGCGGTGGTGGCGTTGCTCACCTTCGAGAAAACGACGTTCTGCCACTTCGACTCCACCGAAGCGGTGTAGAGGGTGGTGGTGTCGCCGTTGACCGTGGTTACGAGGCTCGTCTCGGTCCGGTGACCGGAGCCACCGCCATTGCTGACAACGCCGCCGTTGGTGTCGGCGACCGTGCCGCTCACAGGCGCCTGGACCTGCGAGGTGATCGTGACGACGACCTTCGCGTTCGGCGTTGCCGCTGCGGCCTGCAGCTTGGCGAAGCCGTCATTGGCGCCGATGAACGTCACGGTGACCACCTGAGGTGTCCCGGTGATGCCGAGAGTGTAATCGGTGCCCGACACCGGCTGGGTACCGATGTTGTTGCCGGCACTGTCGGTGATGTTGACCGTCACGGCGGCGGGCAGCACGGTCGCGAGCTGCTCGTCGAGCTTGTCGGTGATCGTGAATGCGGTCGGCTTCGCCCAGGCGGGAATCGCCGGGTTGCTGGAGGTGTTCACGCGCGGCACCGAGGCGTTCAGCGTCCATACAACATCATTCGTTCCGCCGGGCACGAAGGCCGCGGTGTCGACGACGGTCTTCGTGAACGCCTGCTGCGAGTTCTTCGGGTACACGTGGACCGTGTACAGCCATGCGTTCAGATCGACGGGGTCGGTCATCGGCAGCGCGACGACGAAGGGTACTGCGGGCGTTACTCCCGGCGGGGTGTCGGTCTCCTCGACGAAGTAGAGGCCGATGTCCATGTTCTGGTAAGCCGCCGCACCGGTACCGTGGCCGTTCCCGTCGACTGGACCCGTACGCGGAACGCCGTTCGCATCGGTGACGGAGACCTGAGCCGTGCCGAAGGCCGGAGTGAATGCCGCCCCGCCCTTGGTCCAGGTACCGGTCACAGCGTCGTAGACGACCGTCGCGGCCTCCTGCCAGCCGGCGTTCGTGGTGAGATCGCCGGCGTTCGTGATCCTCTTCACGGTGAACTCGACGCCGCCGATGGGAGTCGAGCCTGCCGGGACGGCCTGCACCTTGCCCGTCGGCGTGAGCGGCGCACCGTCGGGTGTGCTCAGCTTGACGATGTTCAGGTTGACCTTGGCATCGGGGTCGATGGTGGTGGGGGCGGCGAAGGCCGCCGACGCACCGCCGAGGGCGAATGCAAGGGCCGCAGCCGCCGCTCCGAGACTCGTGAGGAGTCCTCTTTTCTTGTTCTTCACGGTTCCCTTTCTGAAGGAAGGTAGGTGAGGTCGAGGATTGTCTGAAAATGTCGTAAGCGAGTCCGGTGGTGTCAGGAAGCACCACCCCCGTCGTCATGGTTGCGAGTCGGACGCGGTGCAGCGCCGAGGGCATCATGATGGTGCAGTCGCCGGCGCCGCCACCAGACGCCGCCGAAGACGGCGAGGAGCAGAGCGAGCCCGCCTGCGGTGAGCAGAATGGTGCCGGCTCCACCGGTGAACGGCAGCGGCCGCAACGGCACATCGAATACGGGCATCGTCCAACCGGTCGGCATGACGCAGTTCGGCTGGTGGTTCTCAGGCAGCACCCCATAGGGGCTCACGCATTGCTTGCGGATGTCGCTGCCGGCCATGCCACCTCCGGGGAGCGTGATCTCACCCTCGCCGACCACCGGAAGGGAGAGCCGCCCCTGGTAGTCGTACCAGGCCGGCACGCCGGGGGCGAGGCCGGAACCCTCCGGCGTCGGCGAGTTGGGGGCGACCCACAGCTTCATCGGCTTCGCCAGCAGTTCGTGTTCAACCGGCGAGACGGTTTCTACGAGCCAATAGGTGCCGTGAAGGCCACTGCTGGTGTCTCCTGACACGTTCAGGGCGCTGTCGGTGCGCCAGTTCGGCAGAGGGTCGGAGCTGCCGCCGCCGACCGTGTCGCCCCCGCGGATGTCGAGGGCGCGCCAGGATCCTGCGGCCTGCCCCTCGGAAGCGGTCGCGAGCATGAAGAAGCGACCGCACTGCTCCCTCTGATCACCGGGATTCGCAAGGTTCCATGCCGCGATCGCACCATAGGTGGTCGAGCTCGCCCCCCAGTCAGGGCTTCCGCTGACCAGAGGATCAGATCCGGGCGGCACGTAGCTCCCACCGGCGTTCGGGTTGTTGTTGGTGCGGCAGAGCCAACGCGACGGAATACCAGCGACTGCGTCGTCATAGGTATCGGCGAGCACGAAGGTGCTGCCCAGCAGGTTGTTGTCAGTGCCGGTGGAGGTGTCGGCGGTCTTCTTCCAGATGTGGAAGTAGCTCTCCCCCAAGGAGTGCCAGACCTTGCAGTCGTAATCCTGACCCGTGTCGCCGGGGGCGATGCCGGCCCCCGCCGCACTGCAGCGGTTGGGGTACAGCGAGTTCCCGCCAACACTCGCCTGTCCCGCCTGCACAGTGTTCACCCAGGCAGCGTTGGGAAGCGCTTTGAGCGAGGATCCCCCGGTCACATACACCGACTCGGGGTCGGCGGGGTCGGCCACGAAGCCGCCCTGAACGGCGTAGCCCACGATCGCATATGCGACCTTTTGACCGCTGATCGTCGCCGGGATGTCGAAGGCCGGCGTCTCGAAGGTCCAATTGCCGCCCGGGAACGGCAGCCCTCCGGGAAAGGCAGGATCGAAGGCGTCGCTTCCGCTGAACTCGGGCTTGGGCTGGCCGGACGCAGGCAGCAGCGTCCAGTCGATGGTGCCTGCTGGGATCAGTACGTCGTCGGGCGTATAGAAGCTGATCCCGAAGGGCACGCTCACAGCCGGAGGGGCGGCGGGATCCCAGGTGGCCGCGGAGAGGGTCTGGGTCATGTCGTCGTCGATCTGGACGCCGGTGATCGCCTCGCCGCTGAAGTTGGTCACCTTCACCCGGTAGTAGATGTTGCCGCCGGAGTGGATCATCGCGCCGTCTTCGGGCTGAGAGTCCTTGCGCACGCTCCACGCCCGGATCGGGTTGGTGGTGCACAGCGGCTGCGCGCCCGGCGCCGGTGCGGCGCAGTCGGCGGTCGGGAGCGGATCGCCCGCCTTGACCAGGTAGTTGTTGAGGCGATAGCCCTTGACCACCGGCGTCGCTGAGGGGCCCGAACCCGCCGCACGCGCGACCGCGTTCGTCGCGTTCGCCTTGACGGTGACGGAGAACGTCACCGTACGGGTCTGCCCGGCGGCAACGCTGCCGGTGAGCCGGTAGTCATCACCGACGTTCGCGACCGAGATGCCACCCGCCGGCGTCACGGCCGGGGCGGTCGTGACCGTCGCATCGTCGAGAATGTCGGCCAGGTAGTCGGTGTAGTCGATGCCGGTGGCGGCAGCGGTCCCGGTGAAGTTGTCGAAGGTCAACCGGTACTGGATCACCGTGCCGGGGGCCACCACAGCATCGCGGGCGAGCTCGGTCGCCCCGACATACGCCTTCTTGGAGACGACGAGCGCGGGTGCGGAGCGTGTCAGGGTGACGGTGCATTCCATCCTCGGGTTGCCGAGGACGGCGACGCTCACCGTTCCCGCTGCAGCGCTCGTACCGCTCCCCGCCGCCGCGCCGCTGGTCGTCTCGACGCAGCTCCAGGCCTGCGCGTAGTCTCCCATCACCGTGCCGGTGCCCGGCATGGCCGCCACGCTGAAGGGGAAGGCCGTGGTGGTCAGGTTAATGGCGCTCAGTGCCTGGGTCACCGTGATCCAGTCGTCGGCGAGCAGGTAGTCGGTAGCGCTCACGGGGGTGTCGCGCGTGAAGGTCGCACCAGGCGACGCGCTCAGGCGGAAGCGGTCGCTGGGTTTCTGCAGACCGCCGGAGACGACGAGCCTGAGCTGGAACCGCGGTGCCTGGATGATGGAGGCGAGATCGCGCTGGCCCGGGAAACCGCTGTAGGTCTGCGTCGAAGTGACGGTGTTCAGCGTCGTCATGCTGCGGAGGTAGTGGGTGTTCGCACCCTGCCACACGGTGGAGGTGGCGAAGGGGAAAGCGATGCCTGCAGGCTCTGCCCCGGAGGCAGGAGTGGTCTGGGCGACGCTCGTCACGGCGATGCCGGTCGGGTTCGCATTCCCCGTGGGAGGTACCTGCGCCGCGGTCAGCCTCGCCATGCGGGAGGAGGTCGAGGTGCCGCCGACGAGCACGTGCAGGTTGTTGTAGCCGTCGAACGCGATGTCGCCGATGAAGCCGGTCGCGCTGTTCGGCTGCGAGTTCGCAACGGTCGTCGCAGTGCTCGCCGCTTCCAGCACCGTGCCGGTGAACCGCAGGATGAAGAATCGCATCGAGTTCGCGGGGCTCGTGAAGCTCGTGATGTAGCTGACGTGGTAGACGCCCGCGGTGTTCACCGCGCCACCGGTGAAGTCGGTGGCGTAGCTCGTGGAACGCGTCATCAGCTGCGCCACAGCGCCGTCCTCTAGGTTCACCTTCCAGACCGATGTGTAGCGGGTGCTCTGCGCGGACCAGGTGCTCCAGGAACCCCAGTACCAGCCGCTCCAGCAGATGAGGAAGAACGTGTCGCACACAGAGGCCTGGGAACGACGTTCCTCGGTGAACTGCGTCGTGAAGTAGGCGTCGCCGTTCGCGGCGATGCCGAGTGAATTCGCGTTGAAGCCGGTCTGACTCACCCTGTACTGATAGCGGGTCACACCACTCGCTGCTGTCGCGGGCATGCTGTCGGCCTGCCGGTCCCCCTCCAGCGGCACTGAGACGCTCTGCGTAGGATGACTCCCCGACTGCGGCATCAGGGCCGGCCCAGTGGGGTTCACCACGTACTTGTCGATGATCGCAGAGAAGATCCCCCGGTCGTCCCCGCTGCCCCCGGGGGTGCCGACCTGGCGCAGGGCGAAATAGGCGTGCGGGGTGGTCGTGTCGCCGAGGGCGAAAGGAGTGACCGAACGCGCTTGGGGGGATTGGAGGGTTTCGGCTTCCTCGCTTTCTGCGCTCAGGCCCGACTCGGCGGGCTCGCTCCGCTCCGGCTCTGTCTCTATCGGGTCCATGGGCACAGGCTCCGCGGGTACCGGATCCTCGGGCAGGGGATCTGTGGGCGCGGGTTCGGCCGGATCGGTAGGCGCTTCCGGAGATGTCGCCTCAGGGGTCTCGGGGATCTCCTCGGTCATCCGGACGGCGAGCGCGGGCGTCGCCTCACCGAGGGGCGTCAGGAAACCGAGGATCAGGCTCACGCCCAGCGCGGTCGCCGCGAACAGCCGGGAAGCGGCCGGCCTGGAGGAGGACCGCAGGGATCCAGCGGGCGCCGATGCGGCAGACCTCGGAGCAGCGAACCTATGACCCCCCACGATTGGCAAACCTACCCCCAGGTGCTCGGAAACCCGCGACCGACCGACCCTGGCGTGCGGCGTTGACTGACCGGGATGCAACGCGGCCCATGCGCGCGATGCCGTTCATCTGCACTCGCACTGCCAGCGGATCCCTGATTAATTCCGACGCTACGCCCATAGATAGAATAATAGTAGTGCCCCGTAGAGTGGTGTAACGATCCCGGCCAGCAAACGTCAGCGTGGCCACCGGGATCTTCCTTCGAGGAAACTCTCACATCCCACTCGAAAGGTGTCACACCGATGACCACTCCCTCTATTGTCGACCCTGCCACTGTCCTCGCCAACGCTCTGGGCGACGCATCACCGGATCTGATGCGCACCCTGCTGCAAACCATGATCAACACCCTCCTCTCAGCTGAAGCAGATGCGATCTGCGGCGCCGAGTACGGGAAGCCCTCTGCTGACCGAGTGAATTCCCGCAACGGATACCGCACCCGTGAACTCGATACGCGTGTCGGAACCATAGACGTCGCGATCCCGAAGCTCCGCTCAGGCACGTATTTCCCCGAGTGGCTCCTCGAACGTCGCAAACGCTCAGAAGTGGCGATGATCACCGTCGTCGCTGACGCCTACCTCGCTGGCGTCTCAACGAGGCGGATGGACAAGCTCGTGAAGACCCTTGGCATCCATTCCCTGTCGAAGTCGCAGGTCTCCCGAATGGCCGCCGATATGGACGAGCATGTGCGTGAGTTTCGCACGAGGCCGTTAGGTGAGGCCGGCCCGTTCACGTTCGTCGCGTGCGACGCACTCACGATGAAAGTGCGTGAGGGCGGGCGGGTGACCAACACCATGGTGCTCGTCGCGACCGGGGTGAACGCTGACGGGCATCGGGAAGTCCTGGGGATGCAAGTCGCGACCGCAGAGACCACGATGGCATGGAACACGTTCTTCGCAGACCTCGTCGCTCGCGGCCTCACCGGCGTGAAGCTGATCACGTCTGACGCGCACGCAGGCCTCGTGGAAGCGATGCGGGCGAACTTCCCTGGGACGTCGTGGCAGAGGTGCCGCACACACTACGCCGCGAACCTGATGGCAGTGACCCCGAAGAGCATGTGGCCGGCGGTGAAAGCGATGCTGCATTCCGTGTACGACCAACCCGACCAGAAAAGTGTTGAGGCCCAATTCGACCGGCTCCTGGACTACGTCGAGGACAAACTCCCCGAAGTGCACGACCACCTCGATGCTGCCCGGGCTGACATCCTCGCGTTCACCACGTTCCCGAAAGATGTGTGGCAGCAGATCTGGTCGAATAACCCAAACGAGCGCCTGAACCGTGAGATCCGCCGCAGGACCGATGTGGTGGGGATCTTCCCAAACCGCGACGCGATCATCAGGCTCGTCGGGGCGGTCCTTGCAGAACAGTCCGACGAATGGGCTGAGGGACGCCGTTACCTCGGCCTTGACGTCCTCGCGAGGTGCCGCCTCACGCTCGTAGACACCGAACCGATCGAGCACCATGCTCTTCCCGAGCTCGAGGCCGCAGCATGAGCGCCCCCACTCCTGGGCTGCACTCCGACACCGTGAGTGAGCTCGTCGCGAGCATCTGCAATCACAACGAAAACTAGCCCCCACATCCTTGAAGGATCACGAAACGGTTACACAGAGATGATGGATTCGGCT
>JAGQTK010000048.1 GCA_020439065.1 Microthrixaceae bacterium | reverse complement strand
CTTCCAGGCCACCCTCGAGGGCAAGCCAGATCAGATGTCACCTATTCGTGCAGCAGTCCCCGACGACACCGATGATGTGCACTGCAAGGACAACATTCTTGAGAATTTCCATGCACTCATCTTACCGACAGTGCGTCGGCAAGAGCGCCTTGGCGGACCCCGTCCATGCGACGCGATGCGCGGTGTAGGTGACTCAAGGCACCGTATACCGTAGCCGTATGACCGTCGACGATTCGTCACAACATTTGGATGAGCCGCACCGTGCGGGCCTGGCGCAGCGCCTGAACTGGCTTCGCGCAGGCGTCCTTGGGGCAAACGACGGTATCGTTTCGACGGCGGCCGTCGTCGTCGGTGTCGCTAGCGCGACGGCGGGAGCACTCCCGGTCCTGCTGGCCGGATCGGCAGCCTTGGTGGGTGGTGCGATCTCGATGGCGCTTGGCGAGTACGTCTCTGTGTCAAGCCAGCGCGATACTGAGCATGCGTTGATCGAGAAGGAACGCGGAGAGTTAGCCACAGATCCAGACGCTGAGTTCATCGAACTTGTCGGTCTGTTCGAAGCCCGAGGGTTGAGTCGGGAGACGGCGACGCTCGCGGCATCCGAGCTGACCGAAAAGGATGCACTAGCGGCACACCTGGCCGTCGAGCTGAATATCGATCAGGACGACGTCGTCAGCCCGTGGCATGCGGCGCTTGCGTCGGCGGTCGCCTTCATTCTCGGTGCGTTACTGCCAATGGCTACGATCCTCTTCTTGCCGCACCCGGAACGGATCATCTGGACGTTTGCCGCGACAATTTTCGCGTTGGCGATCACCGGCTATGTTGCGGCATGGATCGGCGGCGCACGACGGTGGCGTGCGGTACTTCGCACGGTGATCGGTGGCGCTTTGGCGCTCGGCGCGACCTTCTTGGTTGGCTCTCTCTTTGGTGCCACTGTCCTGTAGCGAGTTGCGAACGCCGTGTGCTCCGCATCGACGGGGCCCACTAGCGGGCGCACCGGGAAGCGCAGAGGATGCCTTCACGATGGGAATGGAGGGCGATGATGGGCAGTGAGGGCGCCACCGTTGCCGCTCTCGCCGTGGATGGCTACCCTAGAAACGTGCCACACGCGGGAAAGACCTCAGAAAACTCAAAGTGGCATGTAGAGGGCACGGCCCCACTGCCACCCCCGACGATTCCGCATGATCACGCGGCCCACGACGAGAATTGGGACTTCTAGGAGCTGCTTGCGCAGCCTCGGCTGAACAGCCGGGTCAGAGGCCCGAACCCGCGAACACTCGCGGGTTCGGGCCTTCTTCGCGCACGCGGTGAGGTGCATTCGAGGAAGCGCTTCACGCCCGTCCGGCGGGTATTCGACGCGTCGGCACGGCCCACCGGTGGGCCGTGCCCGCAAGGATGACGCCCACACGAGCGCCGGGAACGTCATCTTGGGTGCGCGGAGGCGTGCGGGGCGACGCCGACGAGCGGCAATGCGGGCGCAACGGCGCGGGAGTGCGCCGGGCGCGCGTGACGCAACGAAACATCGTGGCAGCCGGTCGCGACTATTGCGTATCGTCGAAGGTACTGACGCCATCCAGCGTCCAAGCAACAGCTCCCGCGTCAACGCAGACGCGACCGGGAGCAGATCACCTGAGTAATGCCACTTCGAGGGAGAAGCATGACAACCACCACGTCTGACCAGCGCACCGACCTGCGCCCGCTTTTTGAGCCGCAGTCCATCGCGCTCATCGGGGCAACCGACAAGTCGATGTGGTCGCTGAACACGTTCCTGAACATCCAGGGCAGCGACTTCAAAGGCCGCACCTACCTGGTGAACCCCCGCACCCCCGAGGTGCACGGCGAGAAGACCTACTCGTCGATCGCCGAGCTGCCCGAGGTCGTCGACCTCGTGTTCGTCATGGTCCCGACCGGTGCCGTGCTCGGCACGCTGAAGGAAGCCGTCGCGGCCGGCACGCGTGCCGCCGTCGTGCTCACCTCCGGCTTCGGTGAGGTTGGCGAAGAGGGCAAGCGCCTCGAGCAGGAGATCGTCGACTTCGCTGAGGAGAGCGGCCTTGCCCTCCTCGGCCCCAACGGCAACGGCTTCATCAACGCGGCGAAGGGCATCACCCCGTACGGCCTGCCCATCGGTCGCCCGCTGATCACCGGCAACGTCGGCTTCGTGCTGCAAAGTGGCGCCCTCGCCAGTGCAGTGCTCGGCTTCGCACAGTCGCGCAACATCGGCATCAGCTTCCTGACCGCCATGGGCAACGAGGCTGTGCTCTCGGTCACCGACGTCATGCAGTACCTGATCGACAGCCCCGAGACCGACGTCATCGCGCTGTTCCTCGAGTCGGTCCGCGACACCGAGGAATTCCGCCGCATCGCCAAGAAGGCGCTGCTCGCGGGCAAGCCGATCGTGGCTCTCAAGGTGGGCCGCTCGGAGCTCGGCGCGCAGGCAGCCCTCGCGCACACCGGCGCGCTCGTCGGTGACAACGCCGTCAACAGCGCGGCCTTCGACCAGATGGGTGTCGCTCGCGTCACGTCGGTCGAGGACCTCATCGTCACCGCCGGCCTGTTCGCCAGCGTCGGCTCGCTCCCCGGCAACCGCATGGGTGTCGTCACCCCGTCGGGTGGCGCATCCGAGGTCATCGCCGACCGCTCGCAGGACGAGAACATTGACCTTCCGCCGTTCGCGCCCGACACCATCGCCGCGCTCAGCGAGATCGTCCCGAGCTTCGGCACCCCGCAGAACCCGCTGGATGTCACCGGCTACGTCGTCATCGACCGCACGCTCACGCGTCGCGCGCTGGAGGTCGTCGCGAAGGACCCGGGTATCGACTTCACGATCCTGAACATGGACATGCCGAAGGTCGAGGGACCGGACCACGCGGGCGCCGTCGAGATGTTCAAGGCGAGCGCAGACGCCATCAAGGCGCTCTCCAAGCCGACGATGGTCATCGGCACCGCGCTGACCGACATCACCGAGTACGGCCGTCGCCTCCAGGCGGAGAGTGGCTTCCCGTACGTCCTCGGTGGCATCGACCGTGGCATCCAGGCCATCGGTCGCGTCATCGCATGGTCGGAGCGTCACCGTGCGGCACTCGCCGCCGCAGCCGACGAGGCGCAGGCCGCCCCGATCGAGGTCGAGGGCGCCACCGGCATGTGGACTGAGCACCAGGCAGCGCAGTTCCTCGCCGACAACGGCGTCGCGGTTGTGCCGTCGCGCCTCGCGAAGACCGCCGAAGAGGCGATCGCCGCAGCCGAGGAGTACGGCTACCCGGTCGTCGTCAAGGCCGTCGCCGATGGCCTCGGCCACAAGAGCGACATCGGTGGCGTGCGCCTGAACCTGATGGACGCCGACGACGTGCGCAACGCGCACGACCAGATCGTGGAGGCGCTGGAGGGGCTCGGTTCGACCGGCATCCAGACCATCGTCCAGCCGCAGCGCAGCGCCGACGGCGTCGAGCTCATCGTCGGTGTCGTGCGCGACCCCGCGTGGGGCCTCACCCTCGCGGTGGGCCTGGGCGGCATCTGGGTTGAGATCATGAAGGACGCAGCCCTCCGCGTGCTGCCGACCACCCAGGGCGAGATCAAGAAGGCGATCGAGAGCCTGCGCGCGTACCCGCTGCTGCAGGGTGCTCGTGGCACCAAGCCCGTCGACATCGACGCGCTCGCCGGCGAGGTCGCCAAGATCGCGGATGTCGCGTACCGCCTGGGTGACCGTCTCGAGGCTCTCGAGATCAACCCGCTGCGCGCTGCTGCAGATGGCAACGAGGCGCTCGATGCGCTCATCACCTGGGCAGAGTAATCTCCGCCTGAACATGATCGCGCAACGCCCATGACGGGTGTCGAGATCTGAAACGCCGGGCCTGGTCCTCTTGGACCAGGCCCGGCGTGTTCGTTCACGCCACTAGGTGAAGCGCACGTCCGCGGCGCTGAACGTCGCCGCCCCGATGGCCTCCTTGTGGCGCCGGTACTCGCGCGGCGTCAGGCCGCGGTTCGCGAGCTCGCGCGCACGCTCGGGGTAGCCGAAGGCTTCGGGGAGCCCGCCGTCCTCGAGCTGGCGCAGCACCTCGGCGCGCAGCAGCGCGCCCGGAGGCGCATAGCCGTGCGGCTCGAACTGCAACAGGTTCCACAGCCACGCCGTGGCCTCGCCGCGGGTGAAGCCGGCCCAGCGGCCGTGGTCGAGCGTCTCGGCCGCGCTGGGCCCCGCCAGCGCCTCCTCGATGTGTGCCCAGCCGAGCCGAGCGCGCTCGTCTGCCGTGGCATCCTGCGCCCGCGCGACGCGCTCGGCGGCCTGCTGGGCCAACGCGGCCAGCGCCTCGCCCGTCAGCGTCGCATCGGGGGTGTCGCCGGCGAAGGCGACAGGCGGGTGTTGCGCCAGCACTGCCAGGACGGCCGCCTCGACGTGGCGCTCATTGGCACTTGCCGGGCGCGTGCCCGCGGGTCGCAGGCCGAGCGGCTCCCACCAGGGTGCGGAGCCCTCGCGGCGGTGCGGCGTTGGGGTGTGCATGGATGGAGAAGGCATGATGAACGCCCCCCCTTTCTCGGGGCGTGCGCCCCATCGAATCTTGCCCACGATGTGTCGTGAGCCCGTTCTTGCCCTGGGACACCCGGGAATCGATGGATTCGGGTTGTCGCGTGACCGGCCAGGTACCTCTGGTCACGACTCTTGAACGTGGGATGGATCGTAGCACGGCACCTCCGACACCGCTGCGCATTGAGCCTGTGCTGCGAGTGCGGGCGCGTGTCGGGGGAGTGGACGGCACGGCCGGGCTCCAAGCGCGCACGCGAAACAGGTCCGGCCCCGCGATCGCTCGCGGGGCCGGACCTGTTGGTGGTTGATGGTGCGGGGCGGATGCCTCGGCTAGAGCGCACCCTCCAAGGTTGCCTCGAGCTCCACCATGGGGCGCGACTTGGCGAAGTGGCACGCAGAGAGCGTGCCGTCGCCGAGTCGATCCTTGAGCTCGGGGTCTTCGTCGAGGCAGATCTGCTGCGCATACGGGCACCGCGATGCGAAGGCGCAGCCTTTCGGGGGATGCGCCGGGTCGGGCGTGTCTCCCGGGAGCAGCACCTTGGCGCGCTCGCGCTGCACGACCGGATCCGGGATCGGAATGGCCGAGAGCAGCGCCTCGGTGTAGGGGTGCTGCGGCGCGGCGTAGACGGTATCTGCCGGGCCGAGCTCGACGACCTGACCGAGGTACATCACGGCGATGCGGTCGCTGATGTGACGGACGATCGACAGGTTGTGCGAGATGAACACGCTCGTCAGCCCGAAGTCGCGCGTCAAGCCCGCGAGCAGGTTGATCACCTCGGACTGGGTCGACATGTCGAGCGCCGAGACGGCCTCATCGGCGACGATCAGCCGCGGCTCGATGGCCAGTGCACGCGCGATCGCGACGCGCTGGCGCTGACCACCCGACATCTCGCCGGGGTAGCGGTCCGCGAACTCCGGACGGAGCCCCACCCGGGGGAGGAGCTCGCGCACTCGGCGGTCGCATTCCGCCGCCGAGAGCGACTTGTCGTAGATGCGCAGCGGCTCGGCGATCGAGGTGCCGACGCTCTTCGTCGGGTCAAGCGACGCGTACGGGTCCTGGAAGATCATCTGCAGGTACCGGCGGCGCGCGCGCAGCTTCGACTTGCTGAGGGTCATCAGGTCGTCGCCCTCGAAGATGACCTCGCCCGAGTCGGCGTCGTCGAGCCGCACGATCAGCCGGCCGAGCGTCGACTTGCCCGAGCCGGACTCGCCCACGATGCCGAGGGTCTCGCCCTCGTTCACCGTGAGGCTGATGTTGCGGACGGCCTTGACGGTCTCGTTGGGCCGACCCAACACCGTGCGGTTTCGCACGAACGTCTTGGTGACGTTGCGGATGTCGAGCATGACCTTGGCTTCGTCGCTCATCGATCGCTCCCGTTCTGCTCGGCCACGTCCGTGGCGATGGTCGACAGGTCGTGCGCGGCGGGTGTGCCGAGCGGCGCGGCGACGAGCTCGCCCGAGCTCAGCTCTCCGCGTGCGATCCGAATGCAGCGCGTGAGCTGGCCGTTTTCGAGCTTCACCAGCTCGGGGTGCTCGACGTCGCAGACACCCGCGAGGGCGAAGTCGCATCGCGGCGCGAAACGGCACCCGGGTGGGAGCTGGTCCGGCTGAGGCACCATGCCCGGGATCGCCGTGAGCTCCTCGCCCGGAGGCGTGCGCTGCGGCAGCGAGCGCAGCAGCCCGGCCGAGTAGGGGTGCGACGGTCGCCCAAAGAGGTCGTCGACGGGCGCGACCTCCACGGGCTCACCCGCGTACATGACCGTGACGTCATCGCAGAAGTCTGCGACCACGCCGAGGTCGTGGGTGACCAGCAGCACCGCCATGCCCAGTTCGTCCTGCAGCTGACGCAGCAGCTGCAGCACGCTCGCCTGCACCGTGACGTCGAGCGCCGTGGTGGGCTCGTCGGCGAGGAGCAGCTTGGGCTCGCACGAGATCGCCATGGCGATCATGGCGCGCTGTCGCATGCCGCCGCTGAAGCTGTGCGGGTAGTCCTTCGCCCGCCGCGCAGCGGCGGGGATACCCGCGAGCTCGAGCACCTCGACCGCGCGCGCCCATGCCTCCTTGCGCGAGACCTTGCGGTGCTGGCGGACGGTCTCGGCGATCTGATCCCCGACGGTGAACACGGGGTTCAGGCTCGTCATGGGCTCCTGGAAGATCATGCCGATCTCGCCGCCGCGGACGTTGCGCATCTGCGATTCCGAAAGGGTCAGCAGATTCCGACCGTCGAAGTCGATGGCGCCCTTGGAGACCCGGCTGATGTTCTTCGGCAGCAGCTGCAGGATCGACAGCGACGTCACGGTCTTGCCCGAGCCGGACTCTCCCACCAGCGCAAGGCTGCCGCCCGGCTTGAGGGTGAGCGAGGCGTCGCTCACGACCCGGGTCCAGGCGCCGCGCGCGAAGAACTCGATGTTCAGGTCGCGGATGGAAAGCAGCCCATCGGTGCTGCCGCGCTCGGACGCGATTACTGGATCGGTGATCGTCATGACCGGCCCCTCTGTGCTCCGACGGCGTCACGGATGCCGTCACCGAGCATGTTCAGCGCCAGGATCGTCATCGTGATGGCGATGCCGGGCGGGATGATCATCATCGGACCCTGGAAGCGGTTGTCGAACGCGGCGCGGAGCATGGAGCCCCAGCTCGCGGTCGGCGGTTGCACGCCCAGGCCCAGGAAGCTCAGACCGGCCTCGGCGAGGAGGCACAGCGAGAGCATGATCGACAGCATCACGAGCAGCGGCGAACGCACGTTCGGCAGCACGTGCGCGAACAGGATCCGCCACGTCGACCCGCCCACGATGCGCGACGCGTCGATGTACGTCTCCTCGCGCACCGAGAGCGTCGAGCCGCGCACGACGCGAAACAGCGCCGGCGACATCGCGATACCGACGGCGAGCATGGCGTTGACCAGGCCCGGGCCGAAGATCGCGATGATGGCCAGGGCCAGGATCAGCGACGGCAGCGCGATGAACGCGTCGGCGATACGGCCGGCGATCCAGTCGAAGCGCCCGCCGAGGTATCCGGCGAGCAGTCCCAGGGGGATGCCGATCACGGAGGCCACGCTCACGGCGATCACCGGTGCGATCAGGGAGACCTGACTTGCCCAGATGAGCCGGCTGAGGATGTCGCGCCCGAGCTGATCGGTGCCGAGGACGTGCCCGTCACTGAAGGGCGCGGCGAACGCGTTCATCAGGTCCTGGGCGTTGGGGTCGTACGGCGCGATCCAGGGAGCCCCGACCGCCACGACGATCAGGATGCCGAGGACGACCAGGCACGCGATGTTGACCTTCGAGCGGAGCACACGCGAGAAGAACGCCCGCGTGGGGGTCGTGCGCTTGGGCTCCGGCTCGAGCGCCGCCATGACGCTGGTCTTGTTCGGGGGAGTGACGACGCTGGTCATGACTGCCTCACCTTCGGGTTGAAGTACGCGTACGAGATGTCGACCAGGAGGTTGATCACGAGCACGAACAGCGTCACGACGACGACGAACGCCTGGATCACCGGGAAGTCGCGCTCGATGATGCTGCGCAGGGCCAGCGAGCCCAGGCCGGGCATCGCGAAGACCTGCTCGATGATC
Organism: Microthrixaceae bacterium; assembly: GCA_020439065.1. GTDB lineage: Bacteria > Actinomycetota > Actinomycetes > Actinomycetales > Microbacteriaceae > Microbacterium. The sequence goes on along the minus strand of JAGQTK010000048.1, from coordinate 3,480 downwards.
ACACTGCCGCCGATCAGTGCTGCGGCCTGGAGGCCGAACACGGTCACGACCGGGATCGCGGCGTTCTTCGTGGTGTGCTTGCCGACGACGATCCAGCGGGGCAGGCCCTTGGCAGTCGCGGTGCGGATGTAGTCCTGCTCGAGCACATCGATCATGCCCGCGCGGGTCTGCCTCGCGATCTCGGCAGCCGTGGTGGTGCCGAGCGCGAGAGCTGGGAGCACCAGGTGGCTCAGCCACGGCCCGACGCCCTCCGTGATCGGGGTGAACCCGGTTGCCGGGAACATCCTGAACTGGAGCGCGAAGGTCACGACGAGAATCAGACCGATCCAGAAGGTCGGTACGGCGAGGCCGAAGGTCGTGAGCGCGGTGAGCGTGCGGTCGATCCACGAGTCGCGGTTCAGGCCCGCGAACGTACCGATCAGCACGCCGGCGATCAGCGACCAGGTGAGCGCGATCAGCGCGAGCGACACCGTCACCGGCAGCGCGTTCGCGATCATCTCGGCGTTCGTGTGGCCGCTGATCAGCGAGACGCCCAGGTTGCCCGTGAGCAGGTCGCCGATCCATACGAAGTACTGCACGATCGCGGGGCGGTTGAGCCCCATCTGCTCACGGACCTGCTCGATCCGCTCCTGGCTCGCGTTCTCGCCGGCCGCGACGATTGCCGCATCGCCCGGAATCATGTAGATCAGCGAGAACGCGATCAGCGTCACGATGAACAAGACCGGGATGGCCGCGAGGATGCGCTTGAGAATGAAGATCAGCACGTCAGCTCCTTCCGCCGTCTCCTTCGCGGGTGCGCCGCAGGGACGGAACCGGTCACTTGCTCACCGTCATGGTGCGCAGTGCGTAGCTGGAGCCGAGCGGACCGGTCTGGTCGAAGTTGCTGATGTTCTGCTGGGTGGCGTTCACGCCGACGGGGTGGCAGACGACGATCTGGGCGGGACCCATCTCGAATGCCTCGTCCAGCAGCGCCTCGAAGGCGAGGTGGCGCTCATCGATGTCGATCGAACGCTGCGTCTCGGCCAGGAGGGCGGCCATGTTGTCGGTCGTCAGGCCCCCGGGGTTGTCACCGCTCTTGGGGCTGTAGGCCGACATGGCGTAGATCCCGGGGTCGGTGCCGCCGCCGTAGAAGCCCACGAGTGCGTCCGACTTGCCGGTGACAAATGCCTGGCGGGCCTGGGTGGTGTCGATGACCTCGAGGTTCATCGTGATGCCGATCTCGGCGAACTGCGCCTGGAGGATCTGGGCGAAGTTCTGGTAGGTCGAGAGCGTCGGCACCGCGGCGGTGAACGAGAAGCCATCGGCGTAGCCGGCGTCCGCCATCAGCTTCTTGGCGTACTCGAGGTCAAAGGTCTGCCACTTCGAGTCGTCAAGCGTGGTGCTACGAGCGAAGTAGCCCTCGGGGTAGGGCTGCGCGGAGGGGATGCACTGGCCCTGGAACAGCGCGTTGCTGATCGCTGCGCGGTCGACTGCGGCGCTCATCGCCTGACGCACGCGCTTGTCGCCGAATGCTGCACGCTCTGAGTTCATGCTGAAGCGGTAGAACGCGGTGCCGGGCTCGTCCGACTCCCAGGTCTTGAGGCCAGCCGCCTCGGCCTCCTGCTTCTGCGGTCCGATCACTGCGGTGAGCGTGGTCTCACCGGCGGCGAGCGAGTTCAGTCGCGTGGCGGTGTCGGCCTGGACCAGGTAGTCGAGCTTCGCGAACTTGTAGGCATCCTCGTCCCAGTAGTCGTCGCGACGCACCGAGGCGTAGCGGGCACCGGGGTTGACCTCGACCAGGTCGAACGCGCCGGCGCCGATCGCCTTCGTCACGAGCACGTCCGGGTTCGCGAGAGCCTTCGGCGAGACCATCATGCCGGGGCGCGAGGCGAGGATCGTCGGCAGCGCGCCGCCGCCGCCCTTGAGGTTGAGCTGGACGGTGAGCGGGTCGACGACCTCGCTCGATTCGATGATCGGCTCGAGGATGTAGGCGACGGTGCTGTTGGGGTCGCTGATCATGCGGTCGAAGTTCGTGACGACCGCCGCGGCGTCGAGCGGCTCGCCGTCGACGAAGGTCAGGCCCTCGCGCAGCTTCAGGGTGAAGGTCTTGCCGTCGTCGGAGAGCTCCCACGACTCGGCGAGGAAGGGGGCGGCCTCACCGTTGCCGACCACGGTGGTGAGCGTGTCGTACCAGTAGCGCAGCATGCCGATGTCGTTCTCGGTCACGCCGCGGTGCGGGTCGAGGTGGCTCGGCGTGATCTGGCCGCCGATGACGACGGTGGCCGTGCGGTCGGCGACAGCCGTCGACGACTCGGACGGCGCGGGGGTGCCGCCGCCGCTGCAGGATGCCAGTACCAGGACGGCGCCGAGTGCGATGGTTGCGCGGATGGGAGTGGATGCTCGCATTGTTGTGACTCCATTCAGCGCGCAACTGCGATGTCGCGCGCGACTCGAGGAGGAAGCATGAGCGGCATTGCTCATGCAGGACACTGATGTTCTAGAAGTGTGTTACGCCACTCTCGCAAAGTCAAGACAATTCTGTGCGGGGGCGAAATATGGCGAAAGCCGCGGATTTGCGCCGTTCTCCGCGAGCAAGATTGCCACTTGACGGAACTCGCTCGCTCCGGCAAGCTTCCATGAAACCGAAATTCTAGAATGAGCTTTCGATGACGAGGTGACATTCGGGCCACGGTTTTGAGACAGCGCGGCGTGTCAGCCGCGAACCAGTGCACAGTGATGTGAGAGGGCGGGTACATGGTCGACCCAAGCAGGCCGGGCAGGTCAAGCAGGCCCTCGCGCGCGGTCACGACGAGCACCGGGCGCGACCCGCGCTCCCCAGCACCGGGCTTCGGCCGCATGGCCACCGGAGGCCGCGTTGGAGCGTAAAGGGGTGCAGGCATGGACGTGGTCGAGCACGAACGAGGTGCAGGCCCGCCTGCTTGACGCGGGCGTGGCAGTATTCCGCGAGGAGGGCTACCGCCAGGCCGCCGTTGCGCGCATCGTCGCGGAGGCCGGATCGAGCACCGGCAGCCTCTACCACCACTTCGGTGGCAAGGCCGAGCTGTTCATCGCTTTGTGGCGCGAGTACTACTCGGGCCGTGTCAGTCAGGTGCGCACGGCCGTCCGCCTCGCGCGCGCCAACGGTGAAGACGACAGCCTCGAACTGTTCTGCGTCGGCGCCCGCGCCTACCTGGCGTGGACATGGGAGCGGCGTGAGATGGCCAAGGTGTTCCTCAGCGACGACGGTCCCCCCGGATTCCAGGAGCTGACACGCGAATCGTGGTCCGAGTGGGTGGAGCGCAACGCCGGTGCGCTCAACGTCGAGAGCAAGGTCGAACACCGCGTCACGATCGCGATCCTGAACAACATCATCTCGCAGGCCTCGCGCGAGACGGCGATCTGCAAGACGAAGCGTCAAGCGCTGGAGATCGCCGACGTCATGGAGCGCCTGCTCCGGCGCATCTGGCCGCCCGAGCGCACCTGAGGCTGCCGGACCGACTT
>JAGQTK010000047.1 GCA_020439065.1 Microthrixaceae bacterium | reverse complement strand
GTTGGCAATTGGAACTGAAGCAACTTCCATGATGCCCCAGATCAGAAACAGCACTGTCGGCATGGTGACGCCGATGAAGAGCAACAGAAAGGTATTGTCGAGCAGCAGTTGCATGGCTGGAATGCGCTCGGTTTCAGAGCTTTGCTCTGTCTTGTCGTTTTTTTGGTCGGCCAAGGTTCGTCCCCCTTTGTCCAAGTCGAGTTCGGGACCGTTCGCCGGCGCTCAGACCTTTGATCAGGTCGCACGGTCCTCCGATGCGACAGGTGTTTCTGAACGTCGCCGGTGGTGTCATCAAACCCTGCCATTCGGCTGGGCGCAACAACAAAGCCCGGCGGCCTCCGTAGCGACCCCTTGATCCTTGATACGGCGGTCCGGGATCCCACATCTTGATTTAAGTCAAATACATCGGGGCCGTTCCGCGTTCTGTTCGTCTTCAGAGGGCGTGACCGGCCTGTTGTTGACGTCACCGAAGGATGGTTCGGTTCGGCTTCCGACGCGGCCAGTCCCCTCGTACCGACACCCCCGGGGTGTCCCGAATCGCCGGCGCACGGGATGGATGCGCCGGCGATCTGGTTTTTGCCCCTCAAGCACCGCACTGCCGGCCCGCCCGCGGCGCCGCTCGGCGGTTGACATCGCTCCGCTTTTTACTTAACATGACAATAATTTCGGCAACCGCCCGCAGGAGCCACGCCATGACCGCTCTCGACACCAACATCCGCAAACTGGACGGTTACCTGGCGCGGCTGCGCGACAGTGGAATCGCCAACCGTATCGGCGGGCGGGATCGCTCCGGTGCGGGCGGCAGTTTCGAAACCCTGTCGCCGGTGGACAAGAGCCCGATCTGTCAGGTCGCCCGCGGTACCGCCGCCGATATCGACGCCGCCGCCCGCGCCGCCGCCGATACCTTCCCGGCCTGGCGCGACATGGCCGCCAGCGAACGGCGCGCGATCCTGCTCAACGTCGCCCGCGCGATCGAGCATCGGGCCGAGGAAATCGCCCTGTGCGAATGCTGGGACACCGGCCAGACCATCCGGTTCATGTCCAAGGCGGCCCTGCGCGGGGCCGAGAATTTCCGCTTTTTCGCCGAAAAATCCCTGTCGTCGCGGGACGGGTGCCACCTGCCCTCGCCCACGCTGATGAACATCACCACCCGGGTGCCCATCGGTCCGGTGGGGGTGATCACGCCGTGGAACACACCGTTCATGCTATCGACCTGGAAGATCGCGCCGGCGCTGGCGGCGGGCTGCACCGTGGTCCACAAACCGGCCGAGGCCAGCCCGCTGACCGCCCGCCTGCTGGTCGAGATCGCCGAAGAGGCCGGATTGCCGCCGGGGGTGCTGAACACCGTCAACGGTTTTGGCGACGAGGCCGGGCGCGCGCTGACCGAACATCCCCTGATCCGCGCCATCGCCTTTGTCGGCGAAAGCCGCACCGGGTCGATGATCACCCGGCAGGGCGCCGATACGCTGAAACGGATGCATCTGGAACTGGGCGGCAAGAACCCGGTGATCGTCTTTGACGACGCCGATCTGGACCGGGCGCTCGATGCGGTGATCTTCATGATCTTTTCGATCAACGGCGAACGCTGCACCTCGTCCTCGCGCCTGCTGGTCCAGGACACGATTCGCGCCGAATTCGAATCGCGCCTGGTCGAGCGGATCAACCGGATCAAGGTCGGCCACCCGCTGGATCCGCAAACCGAGATCGGGCCGCTGGTCACCCAAGAACACTATGACAAGGTGCGGTCCTATTTCGACATCGCCGTAGATGACGGCGCCACCATCGCCGCCGGCGGGGTGACGGTGGGCGACACAGGCTATTTCCTCCGACCGACCCTGGTCACCGGTGCCACCAACACCATGCGCACCGCCCGCGAGGAGATTTTCGGCCCGGTGCTCTCCGTGCTCAGCTTCCGCACGCCCGCCGAGGCGATCGCGAAGGCGAACAACACCCCGTACGGGCTCTCGGCCGGCATCTGGAGCGACAAGGGCAGCCGCATCCTCGCCGTCGCAGACAAGCTGCGCGCCGGTGTGATCTGGGCCAACACGTTCAACCGCTTCGACCCGGCCTCGCCGTTCGGCGGGTACAAGGAATCGGGCTATGGGCGCGAGGGCGGGCGCCAGGGACTCGCCGCGTACCTGGATGCCGCGGGCTCGGCCCCGCGTCACGACTACGCTGCCGCCGCCCGCGCGCTCGCCGCCGGCCCAGCCGACGCGCCCACCACCGAGACATCCGCCGCACCGCGGCAGCCAGCCGCGAAGGCGGCCGGGCGCAAGAACACCGGAGGCAAGAAATGACCCACCTCGCCGTGCCCAAGACCTACAAGCTCGCGATCGGCGGGGCGTTCCCGCGCAGCGAGTCCGGCCGCGTCTACGCGGTGCACGACGCGAAGGGGGGCTTCGTCGCCAACGCCGCGAAGGGCTCCCGCAAGGACGCCCGGGACGCGATCGTCGCCGCGCGCGCGGCATTCGGCGGCTGGGCGGGAGCCACCGCCTACAACCGGGGTCAGGTGCTCTACCGGATCGCGGAGCTGCTGGAGGGCCGTCGCGCCCAGTTCGTCGACGAGATCACGCGGCTCGAGGGCGTCTCGGGCGCGGAGGCGAACGCGCAGGTCGACGCGGCCATCGACCTGTGGATCTGGTACGCCGGCTGGACGGACAAGCACGCCCAGGTCGCAGGCAACGCCAACGCGGTCTCGGGGCCGTACTTCAATATCTCGGTGCCCGAGCCGAGCGGTGTCGTGGCGGTGATCGTGCCGCAGGGCACCTCGCTGCTGGGCTTCGTCTCGGCCGTGGCCCCGCCGCTGGTCACCGGCAACACGGTCGTGGCCGTCGCGAGCGAGCGCTATCCGCTGTCGGCGATCAGCCTGGCCGAGGTGCTCGCCACGAGCGATGTGCCCGGGGGCGTGGTCAACGTGCTCACCGGCTCGCCCGCCGAGATCGCGCCGTGGCTCGCCTCGCACGCCGATGTCAACGCGCTCGATCTCGTCGGCGCGGAGGACCTCGACTGGATCGAGCTGCAGATCGCGGCAGCCGACACGCTCAAGCGCGTGCTTCCGCCCGAGATGGGGGTGGATGCGGCGGCCGCGTCCCTCGATCGAATCACCGCGTTCACCGAGGTCAAGACCGTCTGGCACCCGAAGAGCATGCTGTAGCGGGCGGCAGGGGGCACCCCGCACATTGATAACGAGAACATAACGAATGTTGTGTAGAGTGTCGGGCACCCCTCGGAACGACGAGTCGCTGCAGGAGGTCCTGCCATGCCTGAGAACCCGGTGCCGCCGGCGCCGCCCGCCAGCACGTCGACCAGCACGTCCGCCCAGTCGAGTGCGGCGATGGGGGCGCGGCGAAGCACGCTGCTGCGAATCGTCGTCGTGCTCGGGGCGATCTGCGTCGCGATCGTGGCACTGTCGGCGATCCCCGGCTGGGTGAGCGCGCGCGAGCTGCTCGGCGAGGTGCGCAACCCGGGTGAGGCGGCGTTCGTTGCCGCGCACCGTGGCGAGCGCTCGGTCGCGCCCGAGAACACGCTTCCGGCGATCCAGGCCGCGATCGACGGCGACTTCGACTACGTGGAGGTCGATGTGGCCCTCACCTCCGATGGGCACGCCGTGCTCCTGCACGACGACACCCTCGACCGCACCACGGACGGTGCCGGCCCCCTGGCGCAGCACACGCTCGCGCAGGTGCGCCAGCTCGATGCGGGGGCCTGGTTCGACGCCGCATTCGCGGGCACCCGGGTGCCCACGGTCGACGAGTTTCTCGTCCTCCTGGCGAGCTCGCACAAGCGGGGGCTGATCGAATTGAAGGGGGAGTGGACCCCGCTCGCCGTGCAGGCCTTCGCGGCGTCCGTGCACGAGCAGGGCCTCGGCGATCGCGTCGCCATCGCGAGCTTCGACGCGCGCACGCTGGCGTTCATGGAGGAGGCCGCGCCCCAGATTCCTCGCCTGGCGATCCTGCGCACCCTCCCCGACGACACCGTGGCGGCCGCCCGTGCGCTCGGGGTGCGCGGCATCATCGCCTCGAGCAAGGCCGTGCTGCGCTCGCCGGAGGTGATCGAACAGCTCCACGCCGCGGGCCTGCGCATCGCGGTGTACACGCTCAACGACGATGCCAAATGGCAGCGCGCGCTCGAGCTGGGCGTTGACGGGATCATCACCGACACCCCGCATCGCCTCCGCGATTGGCTCCAGACGGAGGCCCCCGACGCGGGTTGAGGCGCATTCTGCTCGAGCGCGGTGGGGGTCTGGGCCGGGCGCACGCCGCCCGGTACAGTCGGAGATCCACACCGTGATTCAGGAGCACACCATGCCGCAGGCCGCGACCCTTCCCGCCGTGATCCGCACCCGCCGCAGGGCGCCGCGTGCGCTCGGGCTGGCGATCGCTGCGGGATGCCTCGCCCTCGTGCTCGCCGGGTGTGCGCCGGAGCCGCAGCCCGGGGCATCCGCGCCCGCGTCCGCGGCGCCCTCGGTCTCGGCCGAGCCGACCGCTGCTCCCAGCGAACCCGCGCCGAGCGCGAACCCGAGCGAGCTCGCGGCGCTGCCGGCCGACTGCCAGGCGATCTATTCGCCGGGGATGCTGCAGACCCTCAGCGACGCCAACCCGCCGCTGAACCACCCGGGCGTCACGATGAACGCGACCGAGGTGGTCGGTGCGCTCGAGCTCCTGCACTCCGGGGTGCCCACCCTGCGCTGCTCGTGGGGGGCGCCCTCCTCGTATGGGCTCGCCACCAACGTCACGCTCGTGACGCCCGCGCAGGCAGGGGTGGTGCAGGGCGCACTGCTCGAGCGCGGGTTCGCGTGCACCGAGACCGCCGGTTCGGCGACCGCGGCTGCCGAGACGCGTTGCCAGATCACCGAGGCCTTCCCCGAGGCGGAGGTGGGGGAGACCCACGTGCTGCGCGGCAACGTGTGGGTGGCCACGCACTGGGTGAACTTCGCCCCGGACGGCTACACCGACGACATCGTGGCGACGCTGTTCGCGTAGCGCGCGCCGCGACATGCGTGCGAACTTCTCCCGGGCGCGCACGCATGCCTTACACTGAGACCCAGGGTATTTCGTGACTTCGGGCGCCGGCAGCAGCCGGGCCATGTGATGTCACCTGCCGCGTGCTCTCACCTCCCGTGTGATGGCACCTCGGCCTTGAAGGTTTTCGCCAGCACGGTGCGCGCCCGACACCGTCGTGCTGGTCCATCGTCGGTTACCACGCCGGCGCACACGCTCAGGAGGAGCATGCCGCCTACGGCAAAGCAGTCCAAGCCTTCGCGCACGAAGGCGACGTCGCACGGTGCACGGCGCCGGAAGACGCACACACCGCGTCGCGACGATGAAGCGCCGCTGATCCCCATCCTCGCCCGCAAGGTGCGCGAGACGGAGGCCAAGGCGCAGAAGGGCAAACTCGGCCCGACCAACCGCGTCAAATTCCAGGTGATCGCCTTCCTGGTGCGCGAGGAGCGTGCGCGGGTGAAGGCAGACCCCGAGATCACCGATGGCGCCCGGGCCGAGCTGCTCAAGCGTCTCGACGGCGTCGCGACGATCCTCGCCAAGACCGCCGCGCGCGACACCTCCCTCATTCAGCTGCTCGAGGTCGACCAGGCCACGAGCCCGGTCGCGCGTCGCATGCGCCGCGACTGGCTGCTGGAGTCGGGTGCCGAGCTCGCCCCCGACGAGCTGATCATCACCGCCGACGCGCCGGTCGTTTCCTCCGTCGTGCCCGCCGCGCTCGCGCAGCGCCAGGTGGTGCCCGCGTCCATCGAGTCGCGGCAGATGGCGAACCCGTTCCTCGCGCCGCGCTTCGCCAGCGCACAGGCGGCCGAGCCCGTGTTCCGTCGCCTCGACAACTGGGAGCTCATGAGCCCCCTCTACAAGGCGTTCGAGCAGGGCGCCGGCGGTGCCGCGGCATCCATGGCGCTGCCGCCCGTGCCCGAGTTCGACCACCTCTCGCCCAAGGGCCTCGAGATCATGGCGCACCAGGCGCGTTTTCTCGAGAGCGTGCGCGCCGGGCACCGGAGCTTCCTGCTCGCCGACGAGCCCGGCCTCGGCAAGACGGCGCAATCGCTGATCGCGGCCTCCGTCGCGAACGCGTACCCGCTGCTGGCGGTCGTGCCGAACGTCGTCAAGATGAACTGGGCTCGCGAGGTCGAGCGCTGGACGCCGGGTCGCCGCGCCACCGTCATTCAGGGCGATGGCGAGGACGTGGATGCCTTCGCCGACGTGTTCATCGTCAACTACGAGATCCTCGACCGTCACCTCGCCTGGCTCGGCTCGATCGGCCTTCGCGGCATGGTCATCGACGAGGCGCACTTCATCAAGAACCTCACCAGCCAGCGTTCGCAGAACGTGCTCGCGCTCGCGTCACGCATCCGCGAGCAGCAGTCGGGGACCGAGCCGCTGATGCTCGCGCTCACCGGCACCCCGCTGATCAACGATGTCGAGGACTTCGACGCGATCTGGCGCTTCCTCGGTTGGACCAACGGCGAGAAGCCGGGCCCAGAGCTGATGGCGAAGCTCGACGCGACGGGGCTCACGCCGGCCGACAAGGCCTTCTACGCCGAGGCCCGCGAGGCCGTCATCTCGATGGGCATCGTTCGGCGCAAGAAGAAGGATGTCGCAACCGACCTGCCCGACAAGCTCGTCGCCGATCTGCCGGTGGAGCTGGACGACGAGTTCGGCCGCAGCATCCGCGATGCGGAGCGGGAGCTCGGGGCGCGTCTGGCCGCCCGGTACCGCCGGATCATCGAGGCGCGCGGCGATCGCCCGAACGTGTTCGACGGCCCGGACGAGGACATCATCCGCCTCGTTGCCCAGGGCGAGCTGGAGGAATCGAAGGCGCAGGGCTCCGGCGCCGAGAACGTGTTCTCGATGGTCCGCCGGATCGGCCAGGCCAAGGCCGGGCTCGCGGCCGACTACGCCGTGCAGCTGCAGCGCTCCGTGGGCAAGGTCGTCTTCTTCGCCAAGCACATCGACGTGATGGATCAGGCCGAGTCGGCATTCGCGGCGGCGGGGCTCCGCACCGTCTCGATCCGCGGCGATCAGACCACCCTCGCGCGCCAGCAGGCGATCGACGCGTTCAACGGCGACCCCGGCGTGGCGATCGCGGTGTGCTCGCTCACCGCCGCAGGCGTCGGCCTGAACCTGCAGGCCGCATCCAACGTCGTGCTCGCCGAGCTCAGCTGGACCGCCGCCGAGCAGACGCAGGCCATCGACCGCGTGCACCGCATCGGGCAGGACGAGCCGGTCACGGCGTGGCGCATCATCGCGGCCCACACGATCGACACGAAGATCGCCGAGCTCATCGATTCGAAGGAGGGGCTCTCGCTCCGGGCGCTCGACGGTCAGGCGGCGGATGCCGCATCCAGCGACTCCGTGCAGCTCGCGGCGCTCATGCACCTGCTCCGCCAGGCGCTCGGCGCGGCGTAGGGGCGCGGCGGGAAGGCCCCGGCGGGAAGGCCCCGGCGCTAGTCTGGAAGGCGCCAGTCGGCGCGTTCGCACTCCAGAGCAAGGATCTCTCCCATGAGAATCGGAATCCTCACCAGCGGCGGGGACTGCCCCGGCCTGAACGCCGTGATTCGCGGCGCCGTGCTGAAGGGCACGACCGCGTACGACCTCGAGTTCGTCGGCATCCGTGACGGATGGCGCGGCGCCCTCGACGGCGATTTCTTCCCGCTGACCAGGCACCAGGTCAAGGGCCTGTCAAAGGTCGGCGGCACGATCCTCGGCACGAGCCGGACCAACCCCTATGAAGGCCCACGTGGCGGTGCCGAGAACCTGGGCCGGACGCTCGCCCAACACGACATCGACGGCATGATCGTGATCGGCGGCGAGGGGACGCTCGCCGGCGCAAACCGCCTGCGGGCCGATGGCCTCAACGTGCTCGGGGTGCCCAAGACCATCGACAACGACCTGCGCGCCACCGACTACTCGTTCGGCTTCGACACCGCCGTGAACATCGCGACGGAGGCGATGGATCGCCTCCGCACCACCGGCGACTCGCACCGGCGCTGCATGGTCGCCGAGGTGATGGGGCGCAACGTCGGCTGGATCGCCCTGCACGCCGGCATGGCCGCGGGCGCGCACGCGATCCTCATCCCCGAGGTGCCGATGAGCATGGATGAGATCGTCGCCCTGGTCGAAAGCGCGCACGACCGCGGCCGCGCGCCGCTCGTGGTGGTCAGCGAGGGTTTCACGCTCACGGGGATGGAGACGGCCTACAGCGACAAGGGGCTCGACGCCTTCAACCGGCCGCGCCTGGGCGGGATCGGCGAGGTGCTCGCGCCGCAGATCGAGGCGCGCACGGGGATCGAGACGCGCTCGACCGTGCTCGGTCACATTCAGCGTGGCGGCTCGCCCAGCGGCTTCGACCGCGTGCTTGCCACGCGCCTGGGGCTCGCCGCGGTCGATGCCATCGTCGAGGGGCACTGGGGGCAGATGGTGGCGCTTCGCGGCACCGACATCGTGCGCGTCCCGTTCGCGGATGCACTCGGCGAGCTGAACACCGTCCCGCGTCACCGCTACGACGAGGCCGCTGCGCTGTTCGGGTGAGCGTCGCGCTCGATGCGGGCGCTACCGCGCGTCCGTCAGACCGAGGACGTCGAACAGCCACGCGAGCTCGAAGGCGCGCTCCTTCCACGCGTTGTACCGCCCGCTGACGCCGCCGTGGCCGGCGACCATCTCGCACTTCAGGAGCGCGTCCGCGCCCACCTCGCGCAGTCTCGCGACCCATTTCGCCGGCTCGACGTAGGAGACCCGGGTGTCGTTCAGCGACGTCTCGGCGAGGATGCGCGGGTACGTGACATCCGTTCGCACGTTCTCGTACGGCGTGTAGCTGCGCATGTAGTCGTAGACCTCGGGGTCGTGCAGCGGATCGCCCCACTCCTCCCACTCGATCACCGTGAGGGGGAGTGAGGGGTCGAGGATCGTCGTCAGCGCGTCGACGAACGGCACCTCGGCGAGCACGCCGGCGAACAGCTCGGGCGCCAGGTTCGCGACCGCACCCATCAGCAGTCCACCTGCGCTGCCGCCCTCGGCAACGAGCCGGTCGGGGGAGGTGTACCCGGCGTCGATCAGGTACCGGGCCACATCCACGAAGTCGGTGAACGTGTTGCGCTTGAAGCGGAGCTTGCCATCCTCATACCAGCGGCGGCCCATCTCGCCGCCGCCGCGCACGTGTGCGACCGCGAAGACGACCCCTCGGTCAAGCCCCGAGAGCCGGGCGATCGAGAAGCCGGGGTCGATGCTGTGCTCGTACGAGCCGTAGCCGTACAGGTGCAGCGGCCGCGGGCCGGTGCCGCCGGGGACGCGCTCCGGGCTGCCGGGCTCGCCGAACGAGCGCTTCCACACGAGCGAGACGGGCACGCGGGTGCCGTCACCCGCGGGCACCCACACGCGCGCCTGCGCGTAGTCGGCGGGGTCATAGCCGCCGAGCACCGTCTGCTGCTTGCGCCGCAGCAGCTGCCCGGCCGCCACGTCGTAGTCGAACACCGTCGATGGAGAGACGAACGAGCCGTAGCCGAGGCGGATCAGCGGCTGCGCCCACTCGGGGTTGCCGGCGGCGCCGACCGTGAACAGCGGCTCGGCGAAGTCGATCTCAGAAAGCGCGCCGCTTTCGTAGTCGAGGATCGCGAGGCGGGTCAGGCCCTCGCGCCGATACTCCGCAACCCCCCAATCGCGAAACGCGTCGACATCGAGCAGGCGCACGCCGGGAGTGTGCGGGATGATCACGCGGCGCGCGCCCTGGGGCGCGGCCGCGTCGACGGCGACGAGCTCGAAATCGAGCGCGTGGTCGTTATGCAGCACGAGGAGCGCATCGCGGCCGTCGATCACGGCGTGATCGATGCCGTACTCCACGCCCTCGGCACGCGGCCAGACCACCCGCGGCTCGCCCTCCAGCGCGTCGGCGTCGAGCAGGTGCACCTCGGAGGTGGTCGATGAGCCCACGCTGATCACGAGGTAGCGCTCGCTCCTTGTGAATCCCGCGCCGAGCCAGAAGCGCTCGTCGGGCTCGTGAAACACCCGCACATCGGCGTCGGCGTCGGTGCCGATCACGTGCCGCCAGAGGGTGTCGGGGCGCCAGGCGTCATCGAGGGTCGTGTAGAGGATCGACGCGCCGTCGGGCGAGAAGTCGGCGCCGGCGGCCGTGTTCGCGATCTCGTCGGGGAGGTCCTCACCACGCTCCAGATCGCGCACGCGCAGCAGGTAGCGCTCGTCGCCGGTGACGTCGATGCCGAACAGGATGCGGCGACCATCGCGCGAGACATCGAAGCTGCCGAGCGCGAAGAACTCGTGCCCCTCGGCCTCGATGTTCGCATCGAACAGCACCTGCTCGCCCGGCAGCGTCGCACCGGGCTCGACCTGCGGTGGCGTCCAATCGTCCTCACTCGCGATCGGCACGCGGCAGCGCACGCCGTATTGCTGGCCCTCGATGCTCCGCGTGAAGTACCAGTAGCCGTGCTTTCGCACCGGAACCGACATATCGGTCTCGAGGGTGCGAGCCTTGATCTCCTCGAAGATCCGCTCGCGCAGGGGAGCGAGGTGGGCGGTCACGGCCTCCGTGTGCGCATTCTCGGCCTGCAGATGCGCGATGACCGCGGGATCCTCCTTCTCGCGCATCCACTCATACGGGTCGTCGAAGGTGTGCCCGTGGTGGGTTCGGGGCGTTGCGATTCGCGCGGCCTGGGGCGGCACCGGCGGGGTTCCTGCCGGCTGCGCGGGAGTGGGGAGAAGATCGGTGCGTTCGCTCACGTGCCAACGGTACTCGAGCATCCGCGGCGCCGCTCAAGTTGACCGCGACGAAGCAGGATGCAAGGATTCTTCTGGGGTGCTGAACAGTGCCCGTCTTCCCGGTGAACTTTTCGTTCGTCATGCGTCGTCCTCTTCGACATCCATTCACTCTCAGACACGAAAGCGACCGGTGGAAACCGCAGCCCTGATCGTTGTTTTGGTCATCGTCCTGGCCCTGTTCTTCGACTTCACGAACGGGTTCCACGACACCGCGAACGCAATGGCCACGCCCATCGCGACCGGCGCTTTGAAGCCCAAGGTCGCGGTGCTGCTGGCAGCCGTCCTCAATCTTGTCGGCGCCTTCCTCTCGACCGAAGTGTCGAAGACCATCTCCCACGGGATCATCAGGGAGGAGTCCATCTCCGCCGAAGTGTTCCCATCCATCATCTTCGCCGGCCTCATCGGCGCGATCACGTGGAACATGTTCACGTGGCTGCTGGGCCTGCCCTCGAGCTCCTCGCACGCGCTGTTCGGCGGGTTGATCGGCGCCACCTTCGTCGGTGTCGGCCTGCTCGCGGTCGACTTCGGCGTGGTGATGAGCAAGGTGATCCTGCCCGCGCTGATCGCGCCGCTGACGGCCGGGATCATCGCCTTCACGGTGACCAAGCTCGCCTATGCGATGACCCGCCGCTACGACAACAAGCCCGACGGCCGCTCCGGCTTCCGCTGGGGACAGATCTTCACGTCATCGCTGGTCGCCCTCGCGCACGGCACAAATGACGCGCAGAAGACCATGGGTGTCATCACCCTGGCGCTCATCACCGTGGGCTGGCAGAACGCCGAACACGCCGATCCGCAGATGTGGGTCATCATCGCCTGTGCGGTGACGATC
>JAGQTK010000046.1 GCA_020439065.1 Microthrixaceae bacterium | reverse complement strand
CATGGTGATCAATGAGTCCCCGACCTACCTGCGCCTCAGCGACGGGGCGGTGCTCGGCAGCGGTGCGGCCGCCGGGTGGCTCTCGACGGTGGATGCGATCGGTCGCGGCGCGGTGCCGAACGCGCTCGTCGCGCAGACCCCGCTCGTGACGGCACCCGAAGCCACGATCGCCGGCGCCCCCGTCGCCGCGCAAGCGGACCCCGAAGCCGGCGTCCCCGGCCTGCCGCAGCCGCTCTCAGACGGCCTCCCCACCCCGACGACCCGATAGCGCGACGATGACCAGCACCAGCGAACGCACCCCACGGCGACGCAGCGCGATGGCGCTGATGCTCGTGCTCGCCGTGCTCGCCGCCTTCGTCATCCGCCTCGTCGACATCCAGGTCGTCAACGCCGATGAGCACCGCGCCGATTCGATGAATCTCGGCTTCGCGAGCTCGCGCGTGCTCTGGGGCGAGCGCGGCTCGATCGTCGACCAGAACGGCGCCGTGCTCGCGGGCAGCACGGTGCTCTACGACGCCGAGCTTGACCCGAGCCTCGTCGCCGAGATCAAGCGCAAAGGGCCGGACGGCGAGATCGTCAAGGTGCCCTGGGAGGATGTTTCGGCGGAGATCGGCGCGATCACGGGGCAGAGCCCCGAGGAGGTGCAGGCGATCGTCGCCGACGCCCTCGAGACGAACCCTGAGGCGCGCTGGGCGCAGCTGAAGAAGGGCCTCGACGTCGATCAGTACCGCGCGCTCGCCCAGTTGCGCGTGCCGTTCATGTTCTTCACGCGGCATCCCGATCGCTCGTACCCCGATGGCGCGGTCGCCGGCAACGTGGTCGGCTTCGTCGGTTCGGAGAACACCCCCCAGGAGGGGCTTGAGCTGAGCATGGACGCGTGCCTCGCCGCCAGCGATGGCCTCGAGCGCTTCGAGCGTGGCAACAACGGCGAGACGATCCCGGGCACGGTCAAGACCGAACCCGCCGTCGACGGCGGCACCCTGCAGCTCACGATCAACCGTGACCTGCAGTGGTACCTGCAGCAGCTGATCGCCGAAGAGACCCAGAACATGCGCGCCCTCAGCGGCACCGTCACCGTCGTCGAGGTCGAGACGGGCAAGATCCGCGCAGCCGCGGAGTACCCGACCGTCGACCCGAACAACGTCGACGGCGCGCACCCCGACGACCGCGGCAGCCGCATCTTCCGGCACTCCTTCGAGCCCGGATCGACGTTCAAGGCGGTCACCGCGGCGAGCATCATGGACGGCGGCTCGGCGACCCCGCTCTCGACCGTGCAGGCGCCCAGCTCGCACGTGTTCCCGAACGGCGCGCGCATCAACGACGCGGTCGGTCATCCGCTGACCAACTACACGCTCACCGGAGCGCTCGTCGACTCGTCGAACGTCGCGCTCAGCATGTTCGGCGACATGGTCGAGCCCGCGGTGCGACACGACTACCTTGAGCGCTTCGGCGTGGGCACGCCGACCGACGTGGGCTTTCTCGGTGAGGCCAGCGGCACGCTGCACCCCGTCGAGAAGTGGGACAACCAGACGCGCTACTCGACGACCTTCGGCCAGGCCTTCACGGTCACGGCGCCGCAGGTGGCGAGCGCCTACCAGGCGATCGCTAACGGCGGGCTGAAGATGCCGATCCGGCTGATCGAGTCGTGCACCACGCCCGATGGCACGGTCATCGAGCCGGAGCTGCCCGAGCCGGAGCAGATCATCCGCGAGGAGGTGGCGAACGACACCGCGCTGATGGTCGAGAACGTGATGGCACAGGGCCAGCTGCAAAAGGCGCTCGCGATCCCCGGCTACCGCGTCGCGGCAAAGACCGGGACCGCGGAGGTGCCGGCACCCGGCGGCGGCTACAAGGCGGGCGTGTACTTCACCTCCCTCGCCGGATTCGCCCCCGCCGACGACCCGAAGTACGTGGTCGTCGTGACCCTCGAGGAGCCGACTGCGATACGCTCGTCTGCGGCAACCGCCCCCGCTTTTCAGAAGGCGATGACGCAGGTGCTCAAGACCTATCGCGTGTTGCCCTCCTCCTCAGAGACCCCCCTCCTCCCGCGCTACCAGTAGCGCACCGCGAAAGGCTGCCATGATCGCGCTGTCACTCTCAGACATCGCCGAAGCGGTCGACGGAACCCTCGTGCTCGGGGGCGTCGACACCGGCGCGACCGTGCTCACGGGCGCCGTCGAAACCGACTCCCGGCGGATCCAGGCCGGCGGCATCTTCGTCGCGAAGCCCGGTGAGACCACCGACGGGCACCTGTTCGTCCCCGCCGCCGCGCAAAACGGTGCGCGCCTCGCGATCGTCGAGCGGGCACTGGATGCCGCCGCCCTCGGCGGCGAGATCTCACAGATCGTCGTGGCCGACGCCGTCACAGCCCTCGGTGCCCTCGCCACGCGGGTGGTCGCGCGCGTGCACGCCGGGGGCGGGCTCACCGCCGTGGGCATCACCGGCTCCAACGGCAAGACCACCACCAAGAACCTGCTGGCACGCATGCTCGAGGGCGACGGTGCGACGGTCGCGCCAGAGGCATCCTTCAACAACGAGGTCGGCGCCCCCCTCACGATGCTGCGCATCAACGAAGACACGCGCTACCTGATCAGCGAGTTCGGCGCGGCCGCGCCGGGCGAGATCGCGCGCCTGGCCGCCATGGCCCGCCCGGACGTCGCCGTGGTGCTCATGGTGGGCATGGCCCACGCCGGCGGGTTCGGCGGCATCGAGCAGACCGTGCGCACCAAGGCGGAGCTGATCGAGGCGCTGCGCCCCGGGGGGCTCGCCGTGCTCAACGCGGACGACCCCCGTGTGGCCGGCATGGCCTCGATCGCGCACAGCAAGCAGGCCCGCGTGCGCTGGTTCGGCACGGGGGAGGACGCCGATGTGCGCGCCGAGGACATCGCGGTCACGGCGACCGGCACCGCCTTCACGGTGACCGTCGGCGGCGAGGTCGCCCCTGTGTTCCTGCGGGTGCTCGGCGAGCACCACGTCAGCAATGCGCTCGCGGCGATCGCGGTGGCGACGGCGCTCGGCATCTCGCTCGCGCACTGCATCGAGGCGCTCGAGCGCGTCGAGATCGCCGAGCGCTGGCGCATGCAGCCCATGGGTTCGGAGCGGGTGCGCATCATCAACGACGCCTACAACGCGAGCCCGGATTCGATGGCGGCCGCGCTGCGCACCCTCGCGCAGATCACCGGCCCGCACCAGCGCACGGTCGCGGTGCTCGGCGCGATGAGCGAGCTGGGCGAGTTCGCCGACGAGGAGCACGACCGGATCGCGGTGCTCGCGGTGCGGCTGGGCGTCAAGCGCATCGTCGTCATCGGCGCGGATGCCCGCCGGCTCTTCCTGGAGGCCATCGCCCAGGGCTCGTGGGATGGCGAAGCGGTCTTCTACGCCACCGCCGACGAGGCCTTTGCCGCACTCACCGCGGAGCTGCGCGATGGCGATGTCGTGCTCGTGAAATCGTCCAACTCGGCGGGCCTGCGCTTTCTGGGCGACCGTCTGGGAGAATACTTCTCGTGAGATCGTTACTCGTTGCGGCCGGGGTTTCCCTCGCCTTCACCCTCTTTCTCACGCCGGTGTTCATTCGGCTGTTCGAGCGGTGGGGCTGGGGGCAGGTCATCCGCACCCCCGAGAACATCCACAACCCGAGCCACAGCGCCAAGCGCGGTACGCCCACGATGGGCGGCACGATCTTCATCCTCGGCGCCGTGATCGGGTACCTCATCGGCTGTTACGTCGGCAACAACCCGCCGACGATCTCGGGATGGCTCGTCATCTGGATGATGGTCGGGTTCGGCGTCGTCGGCTTCATCGATGACTTCATGAAGGTCCGTCAGCAGCGCAGCCTCGGGCTCACCGGCTGGCGCAAGGTGCTCGGTCAGGTGCTCGTTGCGGTGCCCTTCGGCATCACCGCGCTGATGTTTCCGAACGCATGGGGCCAGACGCCCGCCTCCGGCTCCATCTCGCTGTTTCGCGACATCCAATTCCTCTCCCTGTTCGCGTTCGGCGCGATCATCGGCTGGATCCTGTATCTGCTGTGGATCACGCTGATCGGCGTCGCCGCCTCGAACAGCGTCAACGTCGCCGACGGCCTCGACGGCCTGGCCGCGGGTGCCGGCATCTTCGTGATCGGCGCCTACAGCCTGATCGCGTTCTGGCAGTTCAACCAGGTCTGCAACGGCGACGGACTCGCCGCCCCGCTGCAACCCGGCTGCTACGAGACCCGAGACCCGTTCGATCTGGCGATCATCTCGGCCGCATTCATCGGCGCGCTGGTCGGCTTCCTGTGGTGGAACACCTCCAAGGCGCGGATCTTCATGGGCGATGTGGGTTCGATGGCCATCGGCGGCGTGCTCGCCGCCATGGCGATCCTCACGCACACCGAACTGCTCATGATCCTGGTCGGCGGCATCTACGTGATCGCCTCCGGCTCGGTGATCCTGCAGCGGCTGTACTTCAAGCTCACCCGCGGCAAACGGCTGTTCCTGATGAGCCCGCTGCATCACCACCTCGAGATGCGCGGCTGGTCGGAGGTCACGATCGTCGTGCGGTTCTGGATCATCGCCGGCATCCTCGCGGTGTCGGGCGTCGGCCTGTTCTACGTCGAGTGGCTCGCGCAGTCATGAGCGCGACAGCCGCCGCCCGTCTCGACGCGCTGCACAGCTGGCATGCCGATTGGCGCGGCTTGCGGGTCGTGGTGCTCGGGCTCTCGGTCACCGGCTTCTCGGTCGCCGACACGCTCGCCGAACTCGGCGCCTCGGTGCTCGTGGTCACGGAGCGCGCAGACGAGGAGTACGCGCGACTGCTCCCGCTCATCGGCGCGCAGCTGTGGACCGGGCCCCTGGACGGCCGCGTGCCCGCGGCCGTCGTCGCACACGATGCCGAACTCGTCATCGCTTCGCCCGGCTTCGCGCCGGGGCATCCGCTGATCGAATGGGTGCGCGCGCAGGCGATCCCGCTGTGGGGCGATGTCGAACTGGCCTGGCGCGTGCGTGACAAGGTCGTGGATGCCGCGGGCGAACCCGCACGCTGGATCCTGATCACCGGCACGAACGGCAAGACCACGACCACACAGCTCACCGCGCACCTGCTGCGCGCCGGTGGGCTGCGCGCCGCGCCGTGCGGCAACATCGGCGTGCCGGTCCTGGATGCGGTGCGCGACCCGGCCGGCTTCGACGCGCTCGTGGTCGAGCTCTCGAGCCACCAGCTGTGGTACCTCGGGCTGCAGCGCGGCTCGCGGCCGGTCTCACCGCACGCCAGCGTGTGCCTGAACCTCGCCGACGACCACCTGGAGTGGCACGGCTCGTTCGAGGCGTACCGCGACGCGAAGGGGCACGTCTACGACAACACCCGCATCGCGTGCGTGTACAACAAGGCCGATCTGGCGACCCGCACCATGGTCGAGCAGGCGGATGTCATCGAGGGCGCGCGCGCCGTGGGCTTCGATCTCGGCGTCCCGGGCCCGAGCGATCTGGGCGTGGTCGAGGGGATCCTCGTGGATCGCGCCTTCCACGACGACCGCCACCATTCCGCGCTCGAGCTGGCGACCGTGGCAGAGCTCGCCGCCGCCGGGCTCGGCGCGCCGCACATGGTGGCGAACATCCTGGCCGCGGCGGCGCTGGCCCGCTCCCTGGGCGTCGCGCCGGAGGACATTCACGATGCGCTCGGCGAGTTTCGTGCTGATCGTCATCGGATCGAGCTGGTCGCGACGGTGGCCGGGGTGGCCTGGGTCGATGATTCGAAGGCGACGAACCCGCACGCGGCGGCCGCCTCGCTCGGTGCCTTCGGCGACGTCGTCTGGGTGGTCGGCGGGCTGCTCAAGGGGGTCGATATCTCCGAGCTCGTCGCCGCCCGGGCGGGCCGGATCCGCGCCGCCATCGTGATCGGCGTCGACCGCGCCGCGGTGCTCGCGGCATTCGCACGACACGCGCCCGGGGTGCCGGTACTTGAGGTCACCCACGATGAGACTGAGGATGTCATGGCGCGAGTGGTCGAGTTGGCGCGCGGCGCCGCACGGCCCGGCGACACGGTGCTGCTGGCACCCGCGGCGGCATCATTCGACCAGTTCGAAAGCTACTCCGCCCGTGGTCGCCTCTTCGCCGAGGCAGTGCACAACATGGTCAACGAGTCAGGGGGAGCCGATGGCGATGGACGGTCGTATCCCGAGTGATGAGCCGGAGCCCCGCGTCAGCGGCTGGGCCGCGCGCGTCTCGCTCGGGCGCGTCTTCCAGCCCGTGGCATCCGAGTTTCTGCTGCTGTCGGGGGCGACGCTCGCGCTGGCGGTGTTCGGCTTGGTGATGGTGCTCTCCGCCTCATCGGCGAACGACACCGCCTCGGGCGTCGGCGCATACGATTCCCTCCTGCGCCAGGGCACCTTCGCGCTGGTCGCCGTGCCCGCCATGTTCATCATCAGCCGCTTCCCGGTGCGATTTTTCAAGCGCATCGCGTGGCTCGCGCTGTTCGGCGCGCTCGGATTGCAGGCGCTCGTGTTCACGCCGATGGGCGTCGAATCCGGCGGCAACCGCAACTGGATCGCCATCGGCGGGATGAACCTGCAGCCCTCCGAGTTTCTGAAGCTGGCGCTCGCCCTCTGGCTCGGGTTCACCCTCGCGCGCAAGCACGAGCTGCTGACCTCATGGAAGCACCTGTTCTTCCCGACCGTGCCGGTGGCGATCGTCGCGATCGGCTCCGTCCTGGCCGGCAGCGACCTCGGCACCGCGATGATCCTGGTGCTGATCGTGCTCGCGGCCCTGTTCTTCGCGGGCGTGCGCCTGCGCATGTTCATCGTGCCCGTGCTCCTTGGCATCCTCGCGGTCGCGGTGCTGGCGATCACGAGCCCCGATCGAATGCGCCGGATCATGAGCTTTCTCGACACCGGCTCGCTGGCCTGCTACGCCGAGGACTGCTTCCAGCCGCTGCACGGCGTGTGGGGGTTGGCCGGCGGGGGCATCTTCGGCCTCGGCCTCGGCAACTCCAAGGAGAAGTACGACTGGCTGCCCGCCGCCGCGAACGACTACATCTTCGCTATCGTCGGCGAGGAGCTCGGGCTGATCGGCTGCATCGTGGTGCTGGCACTGTTCGGCCTGTTCGCCGTCGGTGCGTTTCGCATCGTCCGCCGCACCGATGACCCGTTCGTGCGCATCGTCTCGGGGGCGATCGCGGTGTGGATCCTCGGTCAGGCGCTGATCAACATCGGCGTCGTGCTGCGCGTGTTCCCCGTGTTGGGTGTGCCGCTGCCGTTCATGTCTGCCGGAGGGACCTCGCTGATCTCGGTGCTGCTCGCGGTGGGCGTGCTGCTGGCCTTCGCCCGCTCCCTGCCGGTGGAGGCGCCGGTCACCCCTGCTCGAGAAATGGTGGCGCGTCGATGACCCGCTTTCTGCTTGCCGGCGGCGGCACCGCCGGACACGTCAACCCCCTGCTCGCGGTGGCCGATGGGCTTCGTGCGAGAGCGCCCGAAGACACCGTGCTGGTGCTCGGAACCAAGGAGGGGCTCGAGGCGCGGCTGGTGCCGGAACGCGGCTACGAGCTGACCTTCGTCGACAAGGTGCCGTTCCCGCGGCGCCCGAACGGCGCGGCCGCCGCGTTTCCCGCACGCTTTCTCCGGGCGGTCGCGCAGGTGCGCGCGATCATCCGTGCGCGCGGCATCGACGTGGTGATCGGCTTCGGCGGCTATGCCGCGGCACCCGCCTACATCGCGGCGCGCCGTGAGCGCATCCCCTACGTCGTGCACGAGGCCAACGCCAAGCCGGGGCTTGCGAACGTGCTCGGCGCACGCCGCGCCGCCGGCGTCGGCACCGCCTTCGACGGCACGCCGCTGCGCGGTGCCACGGTGGTCGGGATGCCGCTGCGCCGGGAGGTGGTCGACCTCGACCGCGCGGCGATGCGCGAGCGCGCCGCCGAGTTCTTCGGCCTCGACCCCTCGCGTCCCACGCTGCTCGTGTTCGGCGGATCGCTCGGCGCCCTGCGCCTGAACGAGGCGTTCGGCGCGGCCGCTGACACGATTCTCGCGGCGGGCTGGCAGCTCGTGCACGTCACGGGGGAGCGCTCCGACCTCGTCGACCCGGGACTGCCCGGCTACGTCGTGCGCCGCTATGTCGACCGGATGGATCTCGCGTTCGCGATCGCCGACGTGATCGTCTCGCGCGCCGGCGCGGCCACAGTGAGCGAGATCAGCGCCCTCGGCATTCCCGCCGTCTACGTGCCGTATGCGGTCGGCAACGGCGAGCAGCGGCACAACGCCGCCGGCGCGGTCGCGGCCGGCGCGGCGATCATCATCGAGGACGCCGAATTCACACCGCAGGCGGTGCGCGAGACGCTGGTACCGCTGTTGGCCGATCGGGCCCGGATCGGCGCGATGGCGGCTGCTGCGGCATCCATCGGCACCCGCACCGGCACCGAGAACGTGATCGCCATGGTCGACGGGGTGCTGCGCGCGTAGCGAGGGGGCGCGGGGATCCCGCTCACGCCGCCGCGAGTGTGGCGCGCCCCGGTACCGGCCTTGCCCGTCGCGTGCCGACCAGGGCGTAGCCCGCGGCGACGAGCGGCACCGTGAAGGCGATGGCCGGGAGCAAGAAGGTCATCATTGGCGCGAGTGCGACCCCGACCGCCACGCCGATGATCCATCGCTGGGCTCGCGTGCCGCGGCTCCCGCAGATGAGGAGCGCAGCGGTGCCGAGCGGGATCGCGATGGCCCCGGCGACGCTCGTGGGATGCGACATCGGCGCGCCGGCGCTGCCGAGGACAGTGCCCACGCTGGCGCACGCCACGCCCGCGGCGATCAGCGCAAGCGGAACGCTGCGGCGCCAGGGCCCGGGGGCGCCTGCGCGCACACCCACGGCGACCCCCACGAGGAGGATGGCGCCGGCGGCGAGCATGACAGCGATGCCCACGCGCATGGCCTGGGTGCCATCGGGGCCACCCGCGACCCAGGTGCTGCCGGTGAGCGCGTAGGTGACGCCCGCGAGGGCGAGCGCGCACGCGAGCCACGACAGGGTGCGGGCCATGCGTCGCGAAGCGGGCGGTGCGGCGTCCGCGGCCGCCCGTTGCCGGTGCCACCCGGGGGCGGTCGACGTGGGCGGGCGCGTGCCGCTTCGGAGCGTGAGCGCGAGCAGCCCGACGCTCAGGATGGGTTGCAGCAACGGGGTGATGCACATGAGCGCGAGGGGTGGCATGGCGATGGCGCCGCCGAGGAGCGCCGCACCGACGCGTGCCGGCGCGGGCATGCGCGTCGCCGAGAGCATCCCGTTGGCCAGGAGCGCGATCGTGGCGGTGCCGATCACCCATGTCGCGCCGAGCCACGCCAGCAGTGCGCGCGTGAACCAGGTCCCAGCGGTGCCCTCGTCGGCGGCATCGAAGCCCATCGACCATGCAAGCAGGGTCGTGAGGCCGAGCGCGAACGTGAGCGTTGTCAACGCGACACCGGCCACCGCGACCGGGCCCGGAAGCGGTGTGTTCGAGCGGAGCAGCGCGATCACGGCGAGGGCCGAGAACCACGGCACCAGCGCGAGCACGAACTGGGAGATGCCGGCGAAGCTCGACATGAATGCGAACAGCCCGATCACGGCGATCACGACGGCCGCGGCGGCGCTGCGCTGCGCGAACCGCTCGTTCAGTCGCATCCCGAGGCCATGCATCGCGGCGGAACGACGCTCGGCGGCGCTCGGGCGATCGCGCCCCTCGGCCTCCGCGGCATCCAGCATGGTCCCGAGCAGCGCGGCACCGTGCTCGGCGCGCCACGCGCGCGGGTACCAGCGTAAGGAGCGCGCGTAGGCGCGCTCCGGCGTCACCACGCACCCACCATCGTCGCGGGCGCGGTGCGCCCGGTCAGCGCGATGCGCGTGCTCGCGAGGCGCGAACGCGCCGCACGCGCGCGGGCCTCGAGCTCGGCGACCTCCCGTGCAAGTGCCGCACCGCCATGTTCGGTGAGCCGGTACGTGCGGCGCGCGCGACCGTCGACGACCTCTTCGCGGGCGATCTCCACCAAGTGGTCCCGCTCGAGCCGATCGAGCGAGGCGTACAGGGTGGTCGCCTTCAACGAGACGCGCCCATCGGATGCTTCGCCCGCGGCGCGCATGATGGCGTATCCATGCAGTGGCTCCGGCGCGAGTGCCGTGAGGATCCAAAACGCCGATTCACTCAGTGTGTTGCTCATGCCGCGAGCATATGCCATAGGTGGGCATATTGCATAGGTGGTGGTTCATCCGCGATCCCCGCCCGACGCGGCGCGTAGGCTGTGACGGTGACCACGGGAGGGGCCGGCCCATGCGCCGCATGACGAGAACGCTCGCGATCGCGACCCTGCTGGCAACCGCACTGCTCACCGCGGGCTGCGAGGCGCCGTTCCCGGAGGCCCCGGCATCCGTCGGTGAGCAGTACCCGAGCGGTGGCGTGCCGCTGGACGTGGCGTGGCCGTCGGATTGGCTGGAGGGGTTCGTTGCCGAGCCGAACTCGCCGCCGGGGCCGATCGTGGGCCTGCGCCTGGAGTACACCGCGCAACGCTGGGTCTGGCGCGTGCGCAGCCTCGATCCCGGTCGTGACGTCTTCGGCGACTCGGTGACCGAGCCCGAGCGCGGCTGGGAAGCGCTCTACGACGCGAGCACGCTCGCCGTGGTTCGCGAGCAGCAGGTCACCTTGACGGCGGCGGAGCTGGAAGGCGCCGACGAGCCCGGGAGGATCAGCGCCGCGGGAGCGGCACGGCAGTCGGGGGAGCGCTACCCGAGCCCGCGGCTGATAGAGCTGGCGCGCGTCGAGGCGGACGAGGGCTCCGTGTGGCGCGTCACGATGTACGACACCGAGACCGGCATGCAATCGACGGTGGTGCTGGATTCCGACCGGCGCGAATCGGAGCCACCGGATTCGGAGTGATCGCGGCCGCGGCGCGGGCGTGCCGAGGCCCCGCCCAGGAGTCGGCAACTTAGACTTGTCGAGCCATGATTAAGCCCGATCTCTCCCTGCCCATCCCCGAGACCATCACCTCGGTCCACTTCGTCGGCATCGGCGGATCGGGCATGAGCGGACTCGCGCGCATGTTTCTCGCCGCCGGTCACACGGTCTCCGGTTCCGACCGCTCCGATTCGCCTGCGTTGCGCGAGCTCGCGGCGCTCGGCGCGACCGTGCATGTGGGGCACGATGCCGCGCACCTGGGCGGCGCCGACACGGTCGTGCACACCGGCGCCATCTGGCCCGAGAACCCGGAGTACGTGACGGCGAAAGCGCGAGGTCTCGCGGTGATCCACCGCTCGCAGGCGCTGTATTGGCTGATCGGCGGGCGGCGCCTCGTGTCGATCGCCGGTGCACACGGCAAGACCACCTCGACGGGCATGCTGGTCACCGCACTCCAGCAGCTTGGGCAGGATCCGAGCTTCGTCAACGGCGGCGTCATCGAGCAGCTCGGCGTCTCGAGCGGCACCGGGACCGACCCGCTGTTCGTCGTCGAAGCGGACGAGTCGGACGGCACGTTCCTGCTCTACGACACCTCCGTCGCGCTCATCACGAACGTCGACCCCGATCACCTCGACCACTACGGCACCGACGAGGCCTTCATCGACGCGTTCGTGCGGTTCGGCGACAAGGCGCGCGAGGCCGTCGTGATCTCCTCTGACGACCCGGGCGCCCTGCAGGTGCTCGGTGGGCTGTCGCACCCGAACGTGCTCACCTTCGGGCGGGCGGCCGGCTCGACGTTGCGCCTGGTCGACGTCACCACCGAGGGCCCCGTTGCATTCACCGCCGAGTTCGGCGGGGAGCGCGCGAGCGCGCAGCTGCTGATTCCCGGCGAGCACAACGCGATCAACGCGCTCGGCACCGTCGCGGTGCTCGTCGCGCTCGGGCACGAGTTCGCCGCATCGATGCGAGCGGTCGAGGGATTCGTCGGCACCGGGCGGCGGTTCGAGCTGCACGGGGTCGTGCGCGGGGTCTCGGTCTACGACGACTACGCGCATCACCCGACCGAGGTCGCCGCCGCGCTCACCGCGGCGCGCACCGTCGTCGGCGCAGGGCGCATCATCGCGCTGCACCAGCCGCACACCTACAGTCGCACGGGGCTGATGTTCCGGGAGTTCGCGGAGGTGCTCGAGGACTGCGCCGATCACACGATCGTGCTTGATGTCTACGGCGCTCGGGAGGACCCGGTCGAGGGCGTCACCGGGGCGCTGGTGTCGAATGCGTTCGGCGACGCGGGGCGCGTGCACTACGAGCCCGACTGGCAGGCAGCCGCCGACTACGCGGCCTCGGTCGCTCGCGAGG
>JAGQTK010000462.1 GCA_020439065.1 Microthrixaceae bacterium | reverse complement strand
CGCCGAACCCCTCGGCGAGAAGGTCGTAGGCCTTGCGCTCGGTGGTTGCCTTCGGCGACGAGCCGGCGTCGGTCATGCCGAGGCGCATCGACAGCAGCGGGATCGACAGCAGGCCGATGACCGCCAAGCCGGCGACGAGCGACACGGCCGGTCGGGCGATCACCCGACGGGCGAAGCGACCGCTGAGGCTGGCGGCTGCCTCCTCGGCCGAGCCGGTGCGGGGCTTGCCGATGCGCCAGCGATCGATGTTGCGCCCCGCGAACCCGAGCAGCGCCGGCAGCAGGGTGACCGCGATGGCCACCGCGAGGAACACCGTGAGCGCGGCGCCGAGGCCCATGGCGGTGAGGAACGGGATGCCGATGACGAGCACGCCGAGGAGGGCGATCACCACGGTCATGCCGGCGAAGACGACGGCACCGCCCGCGGTGGCCGCGGCCCGCGCGGCAGACTCGGCGACGTCGTGGCCCTCCGCGAGGTTCTGGCGGTGGCGGGTGACGATG
>JAGQTK010000461.1 GCA_020439065.1 Microthrixaceae bacterium | reverse complement strand
GCGCATCGCATCCCGCGTCCCGGACCAGGGGCGAACAGCTTCGGGGCCCAGAGCCGGCGTTCGAGCGACGCATAGGGGATCCCACGGAAGACCGCCAACCGGTCCTCGAACTGGCCGCGGACGACGCCGCCGGCCACGACCGTGTCGGTCTCCATGACCCCAGTGTCGGGGCGTGCGGCCCTTTCCGCGAATGCTTTTCGCACCGCGACACTAGGTGCCGGCGTGTTGGCGGGCCCATTCATAAAGCGCAATCGCCGCGGCCGCGCCGGCGTTGATCGAGCGGGTCGACCCGTACTGCGTGATGTGGAGGATCACCTCGCAGACCTCGCGCATGGCGTCCGACAGGCCGGGCCCCTCCTGGCCGAACGCCATGACGCAGGCCCGCGGCACGGCATACGACTCAAGGGGGAGGGAGCCGGGGAGGTTGTCGATCCCGATGATCGGTATGCCGCCCTGCCGGGCCCACGCGGCGAGGTCGCCGGGGCTGGGGTGATGGATCTCG
>JAGQTK010000460.1 GCA_020439065.1 Microthrixaceae bacterium | reverse complement strand
CGTACGGCCTCACCCTGTGCGCCGAGTGCGCGCTGGTGTCGAGCCTGCACATGACCGGCGGCGGCAAGCTGGTCGCGTTCACTTGCGTCGACGGAAACGGCGGCGCGCTGATGCCGTGCGGCCGGTGCCGGCAGCTGCTGTTCGAGCACTCCGCCGAGGGGATGCTGCTCGACACGGTGTCGGGCATCAAGACCATCGACGAGGTGATCCCCGACGCCTTCGGGCCGCGCACGCTCGCCGCCTACCGCGGTGAGGAGCAGGCCGACCCGACGTCGGCGTTGCCGGCCCCGGAGGGGGAGGACGGCTGATGGTGGAGCCCTACGACGTCGTCGACCTGATCAAGACCAAGCGCGACGGCGGCGCCCTCGACACCGGGCAGATCGACTGGCTGGTCGACGCCTACACCCGCGGCTACGTCGCCGACGAGCAGATGTCGGCGATGACGATGGCGATCTTCCTGCGCGGCATGGAGCGCGAGGAGATCCGCGACCTCACCCTCGCGATGAT
>JAGQTK010000045.1 GCA_020439065.1 Microthrixaceae bacterium | reverse complement strand
GGATGGGTTCCGGTCCCAACACCGGCCTCGGCGAACTGCACATCCCCGACCTGCAGCCCGGCTCCTCGATCATGCCCGGCAAGGTCAACCCCGTGGTGCCGGAGGCGACCCTGATGGTGTGCGCGCGCGTCATCGGCAATGACGCGACCGTCGCGTGGGCGGGCGCTTCCGGGTCGTTCGAGCTCAACGTCGCGATCCCGGTGATGGGCACCGCGCTGCTCGAGTCGATCCGCCTGCTCAGCAACAGCGTTCGCGTCCTCGCCGACAAGACCATCGATGGCCTCGAAGCCAACCTCGAGCGCGCCGCCGCATTCGCCGGCATGTCGCCCTCGATCGTGACCCCGCTGAACAAGCTCATCGGCTACGAGGCCGCCGCCAAGATCGCCAAGCACGCGGTCGCCAAGGGCATCACCGTGCGTGAGGCCGTGCACGAGCTCGGCTACATCGAGCGCGGCGAGCTGACGGTCGAGCAGCTGGACGAGAAGCTTGATCTGCTCTCGATGACGCACCCGGGCTGATCCGGGGCGGAATCACCGCTCTCCCCTTCGGGCGCGATAGGCGCACCGAAGGGGAGATAATCATTTCATGACACGTCAGTCGCGGTCGCTCTCCGCCCGCGCGCGCATCCTCGGCACGATCCTCGTGGTCGCGACCTTGGGGTTCGTTGTCGTTGGCGGCGTCACATTCCTGGTGCAGCGCGATCGCGTGCTCGCCGATATCGACGCGCGCCTGGATGCCCAGGTGCAGGCCCTGCAGGACGTCGCCGACCGCGGCGGCTCCGAACGGCCCGACACCTCGCTGCTTCCCGGCCCCGCCGATACGACCTCCTCGGTGATGGAGAGCATCCCCGCCGACGAGTTCTCGGATGTGGCCGTCTACCTCCGCGCGGTGGTCCAGCGCCTCGTACCCGGCCCGAACGAGTCATCGATGGCGATCATCGACGGTGAGCCCCGCTGGGTGCCCGGCACGATGGTGAGCTTCCAAGTCGCCGACAACCCCGAGTTCATCGACCGCGTGGTCCGCGAGACGGCCGAGGCCGGCGGCGCGGTCCGCGGGACTGCGGCAACCGACGAGGGCACCCTGCGCTACATCGCCGTGCCCGTCACCGTGCCCGGCGACCCGCGCCAGGGACTGTACGTGCGGGCGATCGACCTCGATTCCGAGCTCGCCCCCGTGGGCACGTCCATGCTGACGTTCTCGATCGCCGCGCTCGCGACGCTCGTCGCCGTCGGCATCGTCGGGTGGTTCGTGGCGGGGCGCCTGCTCGCCCCCATCCGTCAGCTTCGTGAGACGGCCGACTCGATCACCCTCACCGACCTCGGCGCGCGCATCCCGGTCCCCGGCAACGACGACGTCTCTGATCTCGCGCGCACCGTCAACTCGATGCTGGAGCGGCTCGAGACCTCGGTCGACGAGCAGCGTCATCTTCTCGACGACGTGCGCCACGAGCTCAAGACGCCGATCACGATCGTGCGCGGTCACCTCGAGATGATGGATACCGGCGATGCCGACGACGTGAGCGCGACGAAGGAGATCGGCATCACCGAGCTGGATCGCATGAGCCGGCTCGTCGACGATATCGACCTGCTGGCCGCCGTCGAGAGCGACCAGTACGCGATCGGCGTCGTCGATCTCGACGAGCTGACCGCCCGCGTCGGCGAGCTGGTCATGGTGATCCCCGGCCACGACTGGAGCATCGCCGCCTCGGGCGTGGGTGCCATCGAGGCGGACGCCGACCGGCTCGTGCAGGCGTGGGTGCAGCTGGCTGACAACGCCAGCAAGTACACCCCCGCCGGCAGCCCGATCGAGATCGGCAGCTCGTTCGACCCGCAGGGCGCGGCACTGCTGTGGGTGCGCGATCACGGCCCCGGCATCCCGCCCGCGCAGCGCGAGAACATCTTCCGCCGTTTCGATCGCGCCGGCGCGCGCCGCGCCGTGGGCGGCAGCGGCCTCGGGCTCGCCATCGTCGATGCGATCGCGCGTGCCCACCACGGCAGCTGCACGGTGACCGACACACCGGGCGGCGGGGCGACGATCACGATCCGGATCCCACCCCCGCGCAGGCTCGAAGGGCCGCGCGGCGCACCGTCCGCCGTCACCGCACCCGCGGCATCCCGATCGCCGAAGCGAGACGGGGATGCCACGGCACAGCCTCGTACCCGAGCCGAAATGAAGGTGCGTTCGTGACCCACATCCTGATCGCCGAAGACGAGCCGCGGATCTCGTCGTTCGTCAGCCGCGGGCTCAAGGCCGCCGGCTACCAGACCACCGTCGTCGAGGACGGCGCAACCGCCCTCGACATCGCGCTCAGCGGCACGGTGGATCTGCTCCTGCTCGACGTCGGGCTGCCCACGATCGATGGCTTCGAGGTGCTGCGGCGCCTGCACGGCCAGGGCTCGTCGCTGCCGGTGATCATGCTGACAGCACGAAGCAGCACCCGCGACACCGTCGCCGGCCTCGACGCCGGTGCCAGCGACTACGTCACCAAGCCGTTCAAGTTCGACGAGCTGCTCGCGCGGGTCCGCTCGCGCTTGCGCACGAGCGCCGCGCCGAGCGGGAACATCCCCGTGACCCTGGCCGTGGGTGACGTCGCGCTCGACATGCTGAGCCGCCGAGCGACGGTGATGGGCCGCGAGATCGAGCTCTCGGCCCGCGAGTTCGCGCTGGCCGAGCAGTTTCTGCGGCATCCGGGACAGGTGATGAGCCGTGAACAGCTGTTGAGCCGGGTGTGGGGTCTCGATTTCGATCCGGGCTCGAACGTCGTCGATGTGTACGTGCGCTATTTGCGCGCCAAGTTCGGCGCCGAGCGCATCTCGACGGTGCGCGGGGCCGGATACCGCTGGGACTGACACTGCGCAGAGGTCAGCCCCCGGCGTGGGGGACGCCGGGGGCTGCGGAATCGGGAGTTGGGGGACTCCCGATGTGTGATCAAGCCACGATGCGTGGCGATCGTTCTTTCTGCGACCGTCGCCGGAACCTGGGGGAACCGAGACGGCATTGCGGTCCGCTGGGGGCGGACGTCTCACCGGGCGGCACGTGGCCGACCGAAGCGTGTGTTGAGCGGGCACGCATCATTGCCGCCCCTCGAAGTGGTGCGCGTACTCGCGCAGGGCGGCCCGGATGTGCTCCTCGGTCCAGCCGTGCGCGCTCGCCCACGCCCGCGCCTCGTCGATGGAGCGGTTCTCGATCCAGCGCTTGAGGTCGGCCTTCGACGGGCGCTGCGGTTCGGCGGGCGGCGCGGGCTGCGGTGCCTGCACGGCGGGGGGCGCGGCCGGTGGGACCTGCTGCGCCGCGTCTGCGGCGGGCGGCCCGGGCACGGCGCTGCGCGGCTCCGGCGCCGTCACCGCCTCCACGACGATGGGCTCCGGCTCCGCAGGCTGAGCGGGCGCGTGCTCTGGCACGGGCACCGCAAGCGGTGCAATCGGCGGCGCGGTCCCGACCACGACCGGGGCGAGATCGAGCGGGCTGCCCTGCTGGTCTTCGATCGCGAGCGCCTGACCGACGGTGACGAAGCTGGCGAGCACAGCGACGAGCGCGACGGTGACACCACCGCCGATGATTCCCGCCTCGCGTGCGCGCATGTACCCCAACCCCAGTTTCGCTGCTGCATCAACTCTGACGCATTCTCGTGAGAGCGATGCGCGCGTTGCATGAGAAATCTCTCATGCACGCGCATCGGGTTCGGCCCGATCAGCTCGGCGCCCTCAGGCACCCACGGCGAGTGCGAAGGCAGCACCGAGCAGCAGCCAGGGGCCGAAGGGGATGCTCCTGCCCCGCCGTGCGCCCCTCGGGCTCCTCGCGATCGCCAACAGCGCGGCAAGCGCGCCGCAGCCGAACGCGGCGGGCAGCGCCAACAGTGCGGCGGGCGCGCTCACCAGGCCGAGCGCAAGGCCGAGCACGGTGCCGAGCTTCAGGTCACCGCCGCCCATGCCCCCGAACCACGCGAGCGCGCCGAGGGCCAGCGCATAGGCTGCCCCCGCGAGCAGGGAGCGGACGACCGCTCCCCCACCATCCGGGAGGGCGAGCATCCACACCACACCGATCGCCCACGCGCCGAATCCCGGCAGCACGAGCCGGTTGGGCAGGCGATGCTCGCGCACGTCGATGCAGGTGAGCCACGGCGCGACCGCGGCAAGGTACGCCCATGGGATCAGCGCGGGCGCCGGCCCCAGCAGCCACGCGAGCGCTACGAGGAGCGCGATCGCGGTGACCGCGCAGAGCGCGTGCACGGGACCACGAGGTGCGAGGGATACTCGATCGGCGGCATCGGACGGACGAGGCATCGGGCCAGCCTAGAGACGCGGGCCGCGATGCCCTCGGTTATCCACAGGCGGCGTGCACGCGCGCCGGTGCGGGCTCCTAGTAGCGGCGCGCCGCGGTGAACGCCGCGAACGCCTCGTCGAGCACCTGCAGCGAGGCCGCCGTGGTGCCCACGTGCGGTGAGATGCGCAGCATGCCGTCGCGCACCGTGGCCGTGACGCCGAGATTCGCCATCGCGGCCGCGAGTGCGCCGACCTCGTTCGGTTCGGGCTGCAGCGACACGATGCCCGCGCGGCGCGAGCGCGCCCGGGGCGAGACGACCGGGAGCCCGTGCCGATCCGCCAGCGCGATGACCTCGTCGATGCGCGTTGCCAGTTCCGCCTCGATGGCAGGGACACCGACGGCGATCAGCTCCTCCAACGCCGCTTCCAACCGCGCGGCGCTCGAGGGGTCGGCGCGCGCGACGGTGAAGGCGTTCGCCGCGCGCGAGGGCGCGGGCACCTCGTCCAATGGCAGCAGCGCATCGGTGCCGGTGATGCCAGAGAACACGGGCGTGAGCCGCTCGATCGCGCGCTCGCCGAACCAGGCGAAGCCCGTGCCACGGCCGGCGCGCAGCCACTTGTAGCCGTTGCCCGCGACCACGTCGGCCGCTGCGTAGTCGGCATCCACGATGCCGAAGCCCTGGATCGCGTCGACGATCAGCAGCCGGTCACCCAGCACGTCACGCAGGGCGCCGAGGTCGGCACGATAGCCGGTGCGGAAATCCACGAGACTGACCACGAGCGCGGTCGTGTCGTCGGTGAGCGCGTCGCGCACGGCCTCCGGAGTCACCTGGCCGTCGGGGGTACTCAGCCATTGCGGCGTCAGCACCCCGCGTGCCTGCGCCGCACGCTGCACCGCGAACGGCATGGTGGCGAACTCACGCGGCGAGACGAGGGCCGCGCCCTGCAGACCGAACACGGCCTGCATGATGCCGTCGGTGGTCGACGGCTGCAGGGTGACCTGCTCGGCCGTGCCGCCGAGCAGCTGCGCGAGTGAGTCACGAGCCTTGCCGGCGTGCTGCTCGACGTGCTCGATCCCGCTGGCGCGGCCGGTGGACAGCGCCTCCAGGTCGGCCTGCGCCTCGGCCCGCACGGCGGGGCTGATCGGCCCGAACGCCGCGAAGTCCAGATATCCCGGCTCTTCCTCGAAGGAATCCCGGTACGCCTCTATGCTCTCCACCCGCCTATTCTCGCAGGTTTCGGCCGAGCGGCAGCATCGGCCCCGCGCGCAGCTCGGCGCCGATGCCGCGCGTCAGGAGCCGAAACGGCGGTGCCGCGAAGCGAAGTCGCGAATCGCGCGTAGAAAGTCGACCTCGCGCAGATCGGGGCCGAGCGCCTCCACGAAGTAGAACTCGCTGTGCGCGCTCTGCCACAGCAGGAAGTCGCTGAGCCGCTGCTCACCCGAGGTGCGAATCACGAGATCGGGGTCGGGTTGCCCACCGGTGTACAGGTGCTCGCCGATCGTCTCGGGGGTGAGGCTCTCGGCGAGGTCCTCGAGCGAGCCGCCGCGCTGGTCGTGCTCGCTGATGATGCTGCGTACCGCATCGACGATCTCGCGACGCCCGCCGTAGCCGACGGCGAGGTTCACATGCATGCCGGCATTCGTACTGGTGCGCTGCTGCGCCGCCTGCAGCACGTCAACCAGCGGTGCCGGCAGCTCGACCGTCGAGCCGACGTGCTGCACCTTCCAGTCCCGAAAGCGCGAGAGTTCGTCGGCGAGCTCGGCGATGATCTCGATCAGGTCGGCGATCTCGTTCGAGTCGCGCTTTGTCACGTTGTCGTTCGAGAGCAGGTACAAGGAGACGACACGGACGCCGACGTCGTCGCACCACTCGAGAAACTCGCGCATCTTGGCCGCCCCCGCACGGTGCCCGTCTGCGGCACTGTCGAGCCCCAGCTGGCGCGCCCAGCGGCGGTTTCCATCGATCATCATCGCGACGTGCTGCGGCACGGTGGCCGGGTCGAGAGAGCGCCGCAGCCGGTTGATGTAGATCCGGTAAAGCGGCCCACGCCCCTCGTTGGATCGGCTCGTCATCACCCCACCACGCTACCGCCTCGCGCCGTGGAGGTACGTGAGCGCGCGCGGGGTGTGCGCGGACTACGCTTGATGCATGAGCGCACCCGAGCTGCCGCAACTTCCACTGCTTGAGGTCGCCGCCGCCGACGCCAACCTCGACATCAAACCCACCTGGCGCGGCTGGATCCACGCGGGCGTCACGCCCCTGGCGGCCGCCGCGGGCATCGTCCTGATCGTGCTCGCCCACGGCGCACCGGCCAAATGGGCTGCGGCCGTGTTCATGCTCACCTCACTGCTGCTGTTCGGGATGTCGGCGGTGTATCACCGCTTCAACTGGAGCCCGCGAACCAAGCTGATCCTCAAGCGCATCGATCACGCGAACATCTTTCTGCTGATCGCGGGCACCTACACCCCGCTCGCCGTGCTCGCACTCCCCCCGGCCCAGGGCATCCTGCTGCTCTCACTCGTGTGGGGCGGCACGCTCATCGGCATCCTCTTCCGCGTGTTCTGGATCACCGCGCCGCGATGGCTCTACGTCGCCCTGTACCTGCTCCTCGGGTGGGCAGCGGTCATGTACATGCCCGCACTGTTCGCCGCGAACCCGGCGATGATGATCCTCGTGATCGTGGGCGGCCTGTTCTACACCGGCGGCGCGATCGTCTACGCGCTGAAAAAGCCCAACCCGTGGCCGGGCGCGTTCGGGTTCCACGAGATCTTCCACGTATGCACGGTGATCGCCTTCCTGTGCCATTGGACGGCATGCCTGCTGATCTCGCTCAGCCCCGCGTTCAACGCGGGCTGACCCGCGGGGGCGCCGGCCGCGCCTATCTTCCGGGCTCGTGCCCGTCGGGGTTCGCGATGTCGTCGAATGCTTCGGCCGGGGCATCCCCGTTCGCCGCCGCCTCGGCGGCCGCCTGCTCTGCATCGAGCGCTGCATTGGCCTCGTCGCGGTAACGCGCGCGGCGCACGCGGCGCAGCATGTCGGCGGCGAGGAGCGTGAGCGCGACCACGAGGATCGCGATCACGAAGAACCCAGCGGGCCCGGGGGTCACCAACTCGGGTGGCGGCGACGTCCACGAGGGACTGGGAACGGGTTCTGGCGTCGTGACGGCCGCCCAGATCAAGGCGGAAGCGGCGTGCATTGGTGGGTGTCCTCGAATCCGCGCAAAAGCGCATAGCCTGGGACTAAGACTATCCGGCCAGGAAAGATGCGTGATGACCACGACGGCACAACTCGACGAGCGCTACGGGCGCGTCCGCAGCCCGGGCAAGGTACGCGCCTGGTGGATCACGGTGGCCGTGGTCGCCCTCGCGGCGATCGGATGGTTCGGCTGGGGCATCCTCAGCGACGGCAACACCGCGGTGCGCGCCGATGACACCGCCTTCACCATTCATGACGAACGCGCCGTGACCATCTCGTTTCAGGTGACAGCCCCCGTCGGGGCGAGCGTCGCCTGCGCCCTCGAGGCCCTCGACGAGGAGTTCGGCATCGTGGGCTGGCGGGTCGTCGTCTACCCCGAGTTCACAAGTCACGCCCAGGCCTTCACCGAGACGATTCCCACGGTCGGCGGCGCGACCACGGGTTTGGTGAACTCTTGTTGGGTCGCATAAACTAGCGGGTCAACCCAATTTTCTAGGAGCGATCTGTGTCGAACAGCCCCGAGACCTTCCTCACGCAGGACGCCTTCGATCGCCTCGCCGCCGAGCTTGAGCACCTCTCAGGCCCCGGCCGCGAAGACATCGCGAAGCGCATCGAGTCCGCACGCGAAGAGGGCGACCTCAAGGAGAACGGCGGCTACCACGCCGCAAAAGACGAGCAGGGCAAGCAGGAGGCGCGTATCCGCACCCTCCAGCACCTGCTGAAGAACGCCGTCGTGCGCGAGGCACCGCAAAGCCGCGGGGTCGTCGAGTCCGGCACGGTCATCACCGCGAAGGTCGCCGGCGGCGAGGAGATCTTCCTCCTCGGCAACCGCGAGATCGCGGCCGACTCGCAGATCGATGTCTACAGCGAGGCCAGCCCGCTCGGTGCGGCCATCCTCGGTCTCGCCGAGGGCGCCTCGACCAGCTACACCGCACCGAACGGCCGCGAGATCCAGGTCGAGATCGTCAAGGTCGAGACGTACGCGGGCCAGTAGCGCCGAGTAGCCGGCCCCCGGGCGCCGGCTACTCGGGCACGACCACGGGCGAGTAGCCCGCAGCCTCGAGCGTCGCGAGCACCTGCGCGCGATGCTCTTCGCCGCGTGTCTCGACGCTCACCTGCAGGATCACCTCGCTGATCTGCAGCCCCTGGCCGTGCCGCGTGTGCAGCACCTCGATGACATTGGCATGCGCCTCGGCGATGAGCTCCGACACCCGCGCAAGCTGACCGGGGCGGTCGGGCAACGGGATGCGGACCGTGAAATAGCGGCCCGAGGCCGAGAGCCCGTGCGAGATGACGCGCTGCATGAGCAGCGGGTCGATGTTGCCGCCCGAGAGCACCACGACGGTCGGGCCGGTCGGTTTGACCTTGCCGGCCAGGATCGCCGCGACCCCAACGGCGCCCGCGGGCTCGACCACGAGCTTGGCGCGCTCCAGCAGCAGCAGCAGCGCGCGGGCCATATCGTCTTCGCTGACCGTGACGATCTCGTCGACCAGCTCGCGAATCATCGCGAAGGGCACGTCCCCCGGGCGAGCGACGGCGATGCCATCGGCGATCGTGGGGCGCGTGGCGACCGTGCTCGGGTGCCCCTCCGCGAGTGAGCGCGGGTACGCCGCCGAGTTCGCCGCCTGCACCCCGATCACCCGCACGGTGCGGCCGTCCACGGCTGCGCGGGCCTTGATCGCGCCGGCGACGCCGGCGATCAGCCCCCCGCCGCCCACGGGGACGAGCACCGTGTCGACGTCCGGGCTCGCCTCGTACAACTCGAGCCCGAGCGTGCCTTGGCCGGTGATCACATCGAGGTGGTCGAAGGGGTGCACCAGCACCGCGCCGGTCTCGCGTGCGAATTCCGCCGCGAGCCGCAGCGGCTCCTCCACGGTGGGGCCCTGGAGGATGACCTCGGCGCCGTAGCCACGCGTGGCGAGCAGCTTCGGCACGGGGACGCCCAGCGGCATGAAGATCGTGGCGTGGATGCCGAGCTCGCGCGCCGCGAGCGCGACGCCCTGCGCGTGGTTGCCGGCCGAGGCCGCCACGACACCGCGGGCACGTTCCTGTTCGGTCAGGCGCGACATCAGGTATGACGAGCCGCGGATCTTGAACGAGCCGGTGCGCTGCAGGTTCTCGAGCTTGAGCGTCACGGGGGCGCCAAGCACGTCGCTCAGGGCCTGGGTCTCGACGATCGGCGTCGTGGCGAGCACGCCGGAGAGCACCTGCGCGGCGTGCTCGTAGTCGGCGAGCGTGGGTCGGGCATCCGTCACTGCTGGGTCCTCTCGGAGGGGGATTTCTTCGCGCGCGTGGCCCGGCGGGCGCGCGGGCTCTCGCGCGGCACCGTACGCCAGATGAGATCGACGTTCTCGGGTGGCGCTCCCTCGCGCCATCCACCGGAACTGATGAACAACCAGACGACGTTTGAGAACGCGGCGAGCGGCACCGCGAACAGGGCACCGGGGATGCCCGCGATCATCGCACCACCAGCCACCACCAGCACCACGGCGAGCGGATGCACCTTGACGGCCGAGCCCATGAGCAGCGGCTGCAGCACATGCCCCTCGAGCTGCTGCACGCCCAGGACCACCAGCAGCATCCACAGTGCGACCAGCGGGCCGTTGTACACGAGGGCGAGGAAGACGGCGAGCGCGCCGGTGACCACCGCACCGACGATGGGCACGAATGCGCCGAGGAACACGAGCACCCCGATCGGCACGGCAAGCGGAACGCCCAGCAGGAACGCCCCGAGCCCGATGCCGATGGCATCGATGGTCGCGACCAGCAACTGGGTCCGGGCGTAGTTCACGACCGTGACCCAGCCGGCCCGCCCCGCGCCATCGACGGCGCTGCGCGCGGTGCTTGGAAACAGTCGCACGGTCCAGCGCCAGATCCCCGCACCGTCCGCGAGGATGCACAGGAGGATGAAGAACGCGAGCAGTGCGCCGGTGAGCACGTGCCCGAGGGTGTTGCCGACGGCCAGCGCCCCCGAGAGGAGCAGCTCGTTCTGCTCCTCGATCATCTTCACCACGGCGTTCAACCACGCGTCGATCTGCTCGGCGGTGACGTGGAACGGGCCGTCCATCAGCGCGGTGCGCAGCTGCTCGATCGACGCCAGCGTGCGGGCCTCGACCTCGGGCCACTGCCGGGTGATCTGGAACACGGCGAGCCACAGCAAACCGCCCACGACCGCGATGGCCCCCACGAGCGAGAAGACGATCGCCAGCCAGCGAGGCACGCGGTGCCGGAGCATCCAGGTGAACACCGGAAACAGCAGGGCGGAGATCAGGATGCCGACAAGCAGCGGAATCACGATGAACTTCAGCTGCATGATGAGCCAGATCGCCACGCCGATCGCGGCGGCGATGACCAGCATCCGCCACGCGTAGGCGGTGGCGGTGCGCAGCCCGCGGGGCACGTCGCCCTCGGCGCGAACCGGGGTGCGTTGCGGCGCCTCGGGTGCGGCGGCGCCGCGACGACGTGCGCCGAACAGGCCCGTTCGGCTGGGCGGTTGCTCGGGGTCCATGCCGCAAGTCTAGAGCCCGGCCATGGCTGTGCCCGCGGGCACGGCGGCGGGCGAGCCGGCACCGAGGCTAGGCTGGCGCCGATGACCCACTCGCTCAGCGCGTCAGAAGCCCGCCGCATCGCCCTCGCCGCCCAGGGGTTCACCCAGCGGCGGCCGCGTGTGCCCGGCACCCGACACCTGCACGACGCGATGGCTCGCATGGGCGCGACCCAGATCGACTCGGTCAACGTCTTCGCGCGCAGCCACTACATGCCCTTCTTCTCCCGCTTGGGCGACTACGACACGGGCCGCCTCGATGCGCTCTTCTTCGAGCCCGACGGCCCGTACGTCGAGTACCTGGCGCACGCGGCGACGTTGCTGCCGATCTCGGACTGGGCGCTGTTTCGCTTCCGCATGGACGCATATCGTGACCGACACGCGAGCGCCCCCGCCGCCTGGTCCGTGCAGCACCCGGGCACCATCGAGTGGGTGCGCGCCGAACTGGCCGCACGCGGCCCGCTGCGCGCAGCCGAGATCGAGCAGGACGCTGCAGGCGGCGCGCGCGGGCCGTGGTGGGACTGGAGCGCCGTCAAGCACGCCGTTGAGCACCTCTGGCGCTGCGGCGAGGTCGCGGTCACCGAACGGCGCGGGTTCGAGCGCCGTTACGCGCTCGCCGAGCACGTGATCCCCACCGAGGTGCTTGCGAGCCCGGTGCCGCGCGATGAGGCGATCCGCGAGCTGATCCGCCGCGCTGCGCGCGCGTATGGCGTCGGCACCGCAGCCGACTTCGGCGACTACTACCGGCTGCGCGGCCGCGAGGCCGTGCAGCGCGCCATCGGCGAACTCGTCGACGCCGGCGAGCTCGAGCCCGTCACGGTGTCGGGGTGGGAACGCGGGGACCGCCCCCTCCCGGCATGGCGGCACCGCGATGCCGTGCTCCCCCGCGAGAGCACCGCATCCACGATCTTGACGCCGTTCGATCCCCTCGTGTGGTTTCGCGATCGCGCCGAGCGGCTGTTTGATTTTCACTATCGGATCGAGATCTACACGCCGGAGGCCAAGCGCCGCTTCGGGTACTACTCGCTGCCCGTGCTGCAGGGCGAGCGGCTCGTGGGTCGGGTCGACCTCAAAGCCGACCGTCGCACCTCGACCTTGCTCGCCCAGTCGGCGTGGTGGGAGCCGGACGCCCCGCCGGGTGCCGGCGAGCGACTCGGCGCAGTGCTGCGCGAGGCGGCCGCCTGGCGTGGCCTCGAGAGCGTGTCGATCGGGCACCGCGGCGACGCCGCCGACGACCTCGCCCGCGCGATGCCCGACGCCGCACGCCACGCAGGTCGTGGCTGATGACCCGCCGGGGCGGGGCAGCGGCC
>JAGQTK010000459.1 GCA_020439065.1 Microthrixaceae bacterium | reverse complement strand
GCAATACGCCACACACCAGCACCTCACCATCGACACCGCGTACGTCCCCGATGCCTGGGCCGACGCCATAGCGCAGGCCCAGCCGGGACAGCTCGCGGCAGGGACGACGGCCGTCACGATCGAGGGCACCCGCCGCAGGGCCGGGGCCTGGAACGGGCAACCGGTCACCAGCGAGCATCCGGTCGCGTTCACCGTGTTCGTCATCTGCGCACCGACCTACCCGACCTGCCATCTGCTGCGGTTGTCGCAGCTCGACAACCCGCTGCGCTGAGGTGATGGCGTCGTGTTCCGCAAAGCCGCCATCACAGCCCTGGCGCTGCTGTTCATCGCACCCGCCACAGCGCTCCTCGGGATCGGGGCGCTGATGAACCCCGCTGCCGCCTACTGCGCCACCCCTGCCGGAACGGTGAACCTCGGCCCGATCCCGGACTCGCTCACCGTGACCACCGCGAACGGCGAGACCTTCACGCTGAACCGTCAGCAGCTCACGCACGCGGCAACGATCATC
>JAGQTK010000458.1 GCA_020439065.1 Microthrixaceae bacterium | reverse complement strand
GACGACGTCACCCTCTCGACGCTCGACTCGATGAAGCCGGCGGTGCTACGGGGCGCCGGGCAAGACGACTACCTGTATCTGCTGATGCCCGTCCGGGTGCCCTGAGCCGGCGGCTGCCGTCACCGACGACCGTGGCCGTGGCGCGTCCTCGACGTCGCACTGACGTCGTGGCACGGCATCATCGAGCACGATGATCATCAGCCGGCTCGAGCTCGTCGATTTCCGCAACTACCGCAGCGGCGTCTTCGAGCTCACGGCCGGTACGACCGCGGTGATCGGCGACAATGGCCAGGGCAAGACCAATCTCGCCGAGGCGATCGCCTATCTCGCCACCCTGTCGAGCTTTCGCGGCGCTCCCGGTGACGCCCTGATCCGCGCAGGTGCCGCGG
The DNA here is from genome assembly GCA_020439065.1 of Microthrixaceae bacterium. Classification (GTDB taxonomy): domain Bacteria; phylum Actinomycetota; class Actinomycetes; order Actinomycetales; family Microbacteriaceae; genus Microbacterium. Next base: position 120 of record JAGQTK010000458.1, on the reverse strand, counting down.
CTGCCGTCGTGAGGGCGACCGTCCGCCACGACGACGGCCGAGAGTCCCTCGTCGAAGCGGAGCTCGTGACCACCGGTCGCAATCGTGTGCAGGTCAACCGACAGCGGCTCAACCGTGTCC
>JAGQTK010000457.1 GCA_020439065.1 Microthrixaceae bacterium | reverse complement strand
CCCGATCTCCTTCGCGACGTGCTCCTTCAGCTCGTGCGCGAGGTCCGGGCCGTGCACCGCGTGCGACCCGACGATGACAAACGCGCAGATCGCTTCGCCGGTCAGGTCGTCCGGGCGCGCGACGACCGCGGCCTCGACGACGGCGGGGTGGCTCACGAGCGCGCTCTCGATCTCCATCGTCGAGAGGCGGTGCCCCGAGACGTTCAACACGTCGTCGATGCGGCCCATGATCCAGAAGTTGCCGTCCGCGTCCTTGCGCGCGCCGTCGCCGGGCAAGTAGTAGCGGCCCTCCCAATGCGACCAATACGTGTCACGGTAGCGCTGCTCGTCGCCCCAAATGCCGCGCAGCATGCTCGGCCACGGGCGGCGGATCGCCAAGAGGCCGCCCTCGTCGACCCCGACCTCGTCGCCGGCCTCGTCGAGGACCGCCGCGTCGACGCCGAAGAACGGCGTCGTGCACGAACCGGGGCGCGTCGTGGTCACGCCCGGCAGCGGCGACAGCATGATCGAGA
>JAGQTK010000456.1 GCA_020439065.1 Microthrixaceae bacterium | reverse complement strand
CATCTCAGCACGTGGTGTGAAGAATGGATCATTTGGTTCACGACGGAATTCAATTTCATTCGCCTGCCTGATGCCTACACCACCGGTTCGTCCATCATGCCTCAAAAACGCAATCCGGACGTCCTGGAACTGATTCGAGGCAAGACGGCTCGAGTCATGGCGTCAGTTCCTCAGCTGCTGATCTTGCTGAAGAGTCTGCCCATGGCGTACAACCGCGACCTGCAGGAAGACAAGCTGGCCATGTTTAACGCCTTCGATACTGTGAAGGCCTGCCTCGAACTGACGCCCGCCATCGTGCGAGGAGCGGAACTGAAGCGAGACCAGATTGCTGCTCGTCTGGAAGACGGTTTTCTGGACGCCACCGCTCTGATGGAGTATCTCATTAAGCAGGGTGTCCCGATGAGAACCGGTCACGAAACCGTTGGCCAGCTGGTGGCGAAATGCGAAGCAGCGAACTGTCGCCTGAAAGATCTGTCGCTGGCTGACCTGCAACAGGCCTGCAGCGTGATTCAGG
>JAGQTK010000455.1 GCA_020439065.1 Microthrixaceae bacterium | reverse complement strand
GCCACGAGCTCGGCCGTGCGCGCGAGCTGGCCCGGTCGGTCGGGCAGCGGGATGCGCAGCCGCAGGTAGCGTTCGGACGCGATGAGACCGCGGCTGATGACGCGCTCGAGCAGCATGGGGTCGATGTTGCCGCCCGAGAGCACCACAACGGTTGGCCCGTCGACCGCGTACCGGCCGGCGAGCGCGGCGGCCACCCCGACGGCGCCGGCCGGCTCGACCACGAGCTTGGCGCGCTCGAGCAGCACGACCAGGGCCTGCGCGGTCTCGTCGTCGGACACCGTGACGATCTCGTCGACGGCGTCGCGCACGATGCCGAAGTTCAGATCGCCGGGCCGGCCGACCATGATGCCGTCCGCGATGGTCGCGGTGGTCGCGATCGACACCGGCTCGCCCGCCGCGATCGAGGGCGGGTAGGCCGCGGCGTTCTCGGCCTGCACGCCGATGACCCGCACCCGACGGCCCAGTTCGGGCTCGAGCTGGGCGAAGGTGGACGCGATCCCCGAGATGAGCCCGC
>JAGQTK010000454.1 GCA_020439065.1 Microthrixaceae bacterium | reverse complement strand
TCCTGATCGACCGACGGGTTGAGCACGCGCGGCTCGACCGGGTCGTCGTCGGTCACCTGCCGAAGCGTCTCGATCATGTTGGCCGACTGAAACGGCGGACGCCCCGTCAGCAGTGCATAGAGGACGGCCCCCAGCGAATAGATGTCCGACCGGGCATCGACCCGCGCGAGATCACCCGACGCCTGTTCGGGGGGCATGTAACTCGGCGTGCCCATCACCTGACCGGTCGCCGTCAGATTGCTGTCCGACTCGATCTGCTTGGCGAGACCGAAGTCGGTCACACGAGGGTTGCCCTGCTTGTCGAGGAGTACGTTCGACGGTTTCAGATCGCGATGGATCACGCCGTGCTCATGAGCGTTGGCAATGGCCTCCACAACGGTGCACACGATTCCCGCTGCCTCCTTGGGGGGAAGCGGTCCGTCTCGCAGTCGGCCCTGGAGACTTTTCCCTTCGACATACCCCATCGAGAAGTACGGCTGACCGTTGTACTCGCCCACGTCGAAGATGGGCACAAT
>JAGQTK010000453.1 GCA_020439065.1 Microthrixaceae bacterium | reverse complement strand
CCTTTAGAAGCTGCATCTGTCATGGTTGGCCTTCTTCAGTCGAGCGGGAGAGTTTCTGCTCCAGCTCATGGTAGTTGAGTGTCTCGTAGAGTTCCTCTCGCGTCTGCATCTGATCGAGGAGCGACGTCTGCACGCCTTCGGTTCGCAGGGTTGAGTAAACGTGCAGTGCGGCTGCACTCATCGCGCGGAATGCCGACAGGGGATAAAGGACAAGCCGAATGCCCGCGTCTCGCAACTCGTTGACCGTGAAATGTGGGGTCTTGCCGAACTCGGTCATGTTCGCCAGCACAGGCACATCGACCTGACTCGTAAACGCGGTGAACTCATCGAGGGTCCGGAGTGCCTCTGCAAAGATCATGTCGGCCCCCGCTTCGATGTAACGGTTCGCCCGCCCGATTGCAGCATCCAGTCCCTCGACAGCGGCTGCGTCCGTGCGGGCCATGATCACCAGATCGCCCCGCCGTGCCTCGACGGCTGATGTGAGCCGTACCTGCATCTGCTGCGTGCTGACGACT
>JAGQTK010000452.1 GCA_020439065.1 Microthrixaceae bacterium | reverse complement strand
GGATGTGGGGCGTCGAGCGCTCGTGCGAGAAGATAACGAAGGGTGGCTCTGTGGGACCGGCTGCTTAAGAGTGCGAGTCTCGGACCAAAGGGTGCATGATTCGACTTTTCTGTCGTATTTGCTGGGTACAGAAGAAGCCCGTGCGTGGATCGTCAGGCACGCTGTTGGAGCAACCATGCTCAACCTCAATACTTCGATCCTGGGCCGTCTGCCGCTAAGAATCCCGGGGGTAAGCACTCAGCGAGCCATTGCCGAGGTCCTGGGCGCCCTCGACGACAAGATCGCCGCCAACGAGCGGGTGGTCTCATTATGCGACGTGCTCGCCAAGACTCACTTCGAGGCGGCCACCTCGGAACAAAGGGCGCGCCGATTGCCGCTCTCTTCCCTTGCGCGGTTTATCAACGGCAGAGCGTTCACCAAGGCTGCGACAGGGTCTGGGCGGGTGGTCATTCGCATTGCTGAACTCAACTCGGGTATCGGGGCCTCGACTGTCTATAACGACATCGACGTAGCCGAA
>JAGQTK010000451.1 GCA_020439065.1 Microthrixaceae bacterium | reverse complement strand
CGCCTTTGACTGCCGCCAGCGCCGACGCGACAACCCAGCGCATGGCCGGCCAGGCGAACCAAGAACCAGATCTCAAGACCGCAGACCCCGAGCTGTACTCGCTCATCCGCAAGGAGGACGCGCGTCAGAAAGACAGCATCCGGCTGATCGCCAGCGAGAACTACGCCTCGCGCGCCGTGCTCGAGGCGACCGGCACGAGCCTGACCAACAAGTACGCCGAGGGCTACCCGGGCCGGCGCTACTACGAGGGCATGGACTTCGTCGACCCGATCGAGGAGCTGGCCATCCGCCGGGCCAAGGCGCTGTTCGGAGCCGACCACGCCAACGTCCAGCCCTACAGCGGGTCGCCGGCCAACCTCGCGGCCCTGCTCGCGCTGTGCGAGCCCGGCGACACGATCCTGGGCATGTCCCTGCCCGCCGGCGGCCACCTCACCCACGGCTGGAAGATCAGCGCGACCGGCATCTACTACCACGCCGTCCAGTACGGGGTCCGCGAGAGCGACAACCTCATGGACAT
>JAGQTK010000450.1 GCA_020439065.1 Microthrixaceae bacterium | reverse complement strand
TAGTGACCGATGTGCACGTGTTCGGCCGCCGCGGACCCGCCGACATCAAGTTCACGCCGATCGAGCTGCGCGAGCTCGGCGAAGTGCGCGACGTCGACATCGTGCTGCACGATGAGGACTTCGAGGGCGTGGATGCTTCGGCAGCATCCACCAACCAGCTGAAGGTCATGCTGCGCACGCTGAACAGCTGGCGCGGGCCGCCGGCCGGCACGGCATCCCGTCGCCTGCACCTGCACTTCTGGCACGCGCCGGTCGAGATCGTCGGCGACGGAGCCGTTGAGGCGATCCGTTTCGCCCGCACGACGACGGATGCCGACGGCGGGCTCGTCGTGACCGACGAGGTGCGCGAGTACCCCGTGCAGGCCGTGTACCGGGCCGTCGGCTACTACGGCACGCAGGTGGTCGGCGCACCCTTCGACGCCGCGCGCGGTGTGGTGCGGAACGCCGAGGGGCGGGTCGACGACGAGGGCGGGCTGTACGCGACAGGGTGGATCAAGCGGGGGCCGGTGGGCCTGATCG
>JAGQTK010000044.1 GCA_020439065.1 Microthrixaceae bacterium | reverse complement strand
CACCGGCGCCGCCGGCGATCGCCAGGGCGCGTTCGCCGCCGCCCACGGCGGCACGCTGTTCCTCGACGAGATCGGTGACCTGCCGGTCGGGCTGCAGCCCAAGCTCCTGCGCATGCTCGAGGCCGGCGAGGTCATCCCGCTGGGCTCGCGCAAGCCCGAGCGCTTCGACGTCCGCGTCGTCGCCGCCACCCACCGCGACGTCTTCGCCGAGGTCGCGCGCGGCGGCTTCCGCGGCGACCTCTACTACCGGCTCGCGGTCGTCGAGGTCCACCTGGCGCCGCTGCGCCAGCGCCACGGCGACCTGCCGCGGCTGATCGCCCGCTTCCTCGAGCGCGCCGGCGCGCCGGCGCTGGCCGCCGGCGTCGGCGGCCCCGCGCTCGAGCGCCTCGAGCGCTACCACTGGCCCGGCAACGTCCGCGAGCTGCGCAACGTCATCACCCGCGCGGTCGCGCTGGCCGGCCCTGACGACGACTTCGGCGCGCTGCCGATCCTGCTGCGCCCGACGATGGCCGCCGCCGACGAGCCGCCCGCGGTCCGCGCCGACCGGCCTTTCGGCGAGGCCAAGGCCGAGCTGATCGACCGCTTCGAGCGCGACTACCTCACCGACCTGCTGCGGCGCGCCGACGGCAACCTGTCCCAGGCGGCGCGCCTGGCCGGGCTCGAGCGCAAGTACCTCTACCGGCTGCTCGAGCGGGTCGGCCTGCGGACGCCGGCGGCGGCGCGCGGCGACGAGCCCGCCGCCGACGCCCCCGACGACGGCGCCGACGACGGCGCCTGATCGCCAGCCTCACGGCCCGGTGGGCGCGACGACCAGGTCGATCCGGTTGTCGATCGACACCGTCAGCTGCGAGCCGGCGACCGCGCCGGCGGGCTCGATCCGGGTCGACCGGGTCAGCCGCAGCTCCTCCTGCTCGACCTCGGTCGGCTTGCTGCGCAGCGTGCCGACCGCGAGCTGGTAGCTGCCGGTGTCGTCGATCCCGATCGGATCGATCTCGCGGGTCTTGATCGACGTCGAGGTCGCGACGTCCTGGCTGGCCCAGGCGACGTCGAGCGGCAGCGTGGCGTCGACGGTGGTGCCCGGGCTCGGCGCGGTGAAGACGTGGACGTCGGGGCCGGCGAGGACGACGCCCTCGACGGTGTCGGCGCCGGCGACGACGTCGAGCTGGTAGACCTGATCGTAGCTGGGCGCCGAGCCGCGCCAGCGGCCGCCGTTGGGATCGCTCCAGGTCAGCGCGATCGGCCCGGCGTTGCCGGTCACGGTGACGGTGCCGGAGGTGATCGGCGTGCCCGCCTTGTCGATCCGGATCGAGAACTCGGTCGTGAAGTCGGCGGACGTCTGGGCGTTGGAGACGTCGGGGGTCGCGGTGATCGACGCCTCGACCCGCAGCGTCCGGGTGCCGGACCCCGGGTCGTCGGCGTCGGACGGGGTGCCGCCACAGGCGGCGAGCAGAGCGGCGGTAGCGAGCGACAGCAGCGAGCGGGTGCGTGTGCGCATGTTCGTCCCCTTGTGTGCGCGCCCGGGCTGACGTGCCTGCCAGGGGTTGTGCAGCGGGCTGCACAGCGATCCGGGCAAGTGACCGATCGTGGGTGGGCGCAGGTCCTGGGGCCAGGACAGAGCAACCACCGCGCCAGCCCGGGGACGTGGCGCGAGGTGGCCGGCGCACCTACCGGCGCTCACTCGAAGGGATCGAAGACGTCGTCGTCGGGGCCGCGCCCCTTCTTCTGGGCGTGGACCTCGCGGACGTAGCGGACCAGGTGCTCGACGTAGCTGTCGAACGCGGGGCACGTGATGCTGGTGCCGGCGAGCAGCTCCTGGGCGCCGCGGCCGTTGTAGAAGACCTGGTGATCGAAGCTGTCGAGGAACGACAGCGGGCCGCGCGCCAGCCGGCCGATGCCGGGCGTGCGCAGGACGTTCTTGACGAGCCGGCCCGGGATGTAGCCGCGCGGCGACGCGGTCTGCGAGTGCTCCGCGACCAGCTCGTAGACCCGGCGCGCCGGCAGCGGGTGGGCGTCGGTGAGGTGGAAGGTGCGGCCGGCGGCGCGCGGGTCGTTGCCGAGCGCCCAGCCGGCGTCGATGACGTAGTCGATGGGCACGACGTGCATCGGCGCGGTGCCGCGGCCGGGCAGGGGCAGGTGCACCTGGGTCGCGTTGGTCGCGATCAGCACCATCAGGTAGTACGGCCCGTCGAACTTGTCGATCTCGCCGGTGCGGCTGTCGCCGACGATGACGCCGGGCCGCAGCACCGTGATCGGCAGCTGCCGCATCGCCTCGCGGGCGACCTGCTCGGCCTCGAACTTGGTCTCCTCGTAGACGTTGTGGAAGCCCTGGCCCTCGTCGAGCTCCTCCTCGAGGATGACGCCCTTGCGCCGGCCCGAGACCTGCGCGGTCGACCAGTGGATCAGCCGGCGCAGGCGGCCGCAGTCGCGCGCCAGCTCGACGACGCCGCGGGTGCCGGTGACGTTGACCCGCCGGGTCGTCGCGGCGTCGACGCCCATGTAGTAGATGCCGGCGAGGTGGTGGATCGTCGTGACCTTGGCGGTCAGCTGCTGGTACTCGGTGGCCGACAGGCCGAGGTCCATGTCGCAGACGTCGCCGACGACGACCTCGGCGCGATCGCCGCCGGGCAGGCCGCGGACGTAGGCCTCGGCCTCGGCGGCGAACTTGGCGCGGGCCAGGACGATCACGCGGGCCCGCTGATCGGCGGCGAGCGCGCGCGCGATCATGCGGCGGGCGGTGAACGCCGGGTAGCCGGTGACCAGCACCCGCTCCTCGGGCACCGGCAGCGGCCCGGTCTCCGACGACCGCCGGCCGCCCGCGCCCGGCACCGCGACCGGGCCGAAGCGGTCCTCGATCGCGGCGCACACCTGGGCGACCTGCTGGCGGGTCGCGGCGAGGTCGCCGCCGTTGTCGATGACCCAGGTCGCGTGCTTGAGCTTGGCGTCGAGCGGCAGCTGGCTGGCCAGCCGGGCGCGCGCCGCCGCCTCGTCGAGGCCGTCGCGGTCGCGCAGCCGCGCCACCTGGACGTCGGGCGGCACCGCCACCACGATCAGCGCGTCGAGGCCGCGGTGGGCGCCGTTCTCGACCAGCAGCGCGGCCTCGTAGAAGACGACGTGCGCGCCGCGCGCCTGCCACGCCGCGATCTCGGACTGGCTGGCCAGCGCGATCCGCGGGTGGGTGATCGCGTTGAGGTCGGCGCGCGCCGCCGGATCGGCGAAGACGCGCTCGCCCAGCTTCTTGCGGTCGAGGCTGCCGTCGGCGGCGAGCACGTCGTCGCCGAAGCGGGCGCGGATGTCGTCGAGCGCGGGCTGGCCGGGCTCGACGATCTGGCGCGCGACGAGGTCGGCGTCGACCACGGCGGCGCCGCGCTCGCGCAGCATCGCGGCCACCGCGCTCTTGCCGCTGGCGATCCCCCCGGTCAGTCCGATGACGGTCGGCACGTCCCGTGCGTACCACGAAGCCACGCGCGATGGAGTAGGCTGTCCGGCATGCCGTCCGCCGCCAGGCTCGTCGTCGCCGTCGCGCTCGTCGCGCTCGTCACGACGCCCGCGTCGCGGGCGCACGCCGGCGCGCGAGCGTGGGTCGGCACCGACGCGTGCGGCGCGTGTCACCCCGCCGAGCTGGCGGCGTGGAAGAAGACGGTTCACGCCCGCGCCGCCGATCATCTCGGCACCCGGCCGCGCGGTCGCTGCCTCGGCTGCCACGGCACCGGCGACGCGCCCGCCGGCGCGGCGGTCGAGCTGCAGGTCGGCTGCGAGGCGTGCCACGGCGCTGGCGCCGAGTACGCGACCGACGACGTCATGCGCGACCCCGCGCTGGCGCGCGCCCTCGGCCTGCGCGATCTGTCGACCGAGGCCGCGCGCGCGGTGACGTGCGCCGGCTGTCACGATGGGGTCGGGACCCGGCTGGCGCCGCCGCCGCTGGCGACCGGCCCCGAGGCGGTGCACTGATGACGGACGTCCGGACCCTGCGCGCGCGCAGCGCCACCTTCCTCAAGTCGGCGGCCGCGCCCGGCGACTTCCCGGCCGAGGAGCTGCCCGAGATCGCCTTCGCCGGCCGCTCCAACGTCGGCAAGTCGAGCCTGCTCAACAAGGCCGCGGGCGAGGAGCGCGCCGTCGTCAACGAGATCGCGGGCACCACGCGCGATCCCGTCGACGAGCAGGTCGAGCTCGGCGGGAAGGTGTGGACCTTCGTCGACACCGCCGGCATCCGCAAGCGCGTGCACCTGCAGCAGGGCGCCGATTTCTACGCCTCGCTGCGCACCACCACCGCGCTCGAAAAGGCCGAGGTCGCCGTCGTCATGATCGACGTCACCCAGGTGATCAGCGAGCAGGATGTGCGCATCATCGACCTGGTGCTCGAGTCTGGGCGCGCGCTCGTGCTGGCCTTCAACAAGTGGGATCAGCTCGACGACGACCGCCGTCGCTACCTCGAGCGCGAGATCGAGCAGGACCTCGCGCACGTGGCGTGGGCGCCGCGGGTGAACATCTCGGCGCGCACCGGGCGCCACCTCGAGCGGCTTGTCCCCGCACTCGAGAAGGCGCTCGACTCGTGGGATCGCCGCATCCCCACGGGCAAGTTCAACGCGTTTCTCGCCGAACTCGTCGCCGAGCACCCGCACCCCGTGCGCGGTGGCAAGCAGCCGCGCGTGCTCTTCGGCACGCAGGCCGCCTCGCGCCCGCCGACATTCGTGCTGTTCACCACCGGGTTCCTTGACCCGGGATACCGCCGGTACATCCAGCGGCGCCTGCGCGAGCTGTACGACTTCGAGGGCACGCCGATCGTGATCAACATGCGCGTGCGCGAGCGGCGGACGCGCTAGTTCGACCCGTGAGTCCGCACCCGCGCGCGACGGTGCGCGTGGGAACACCCAGCTGAGGAGCACTGTGAGCGAGATCGATCCAACCACCGGCGCGATTCGTCGCGCGAACGAGCCGAGCCTGTCGGGTGACACCTGGGTGACCTCCCCGACCGGGGAGCGCTACTGGGGCCGTTTCGGCGCGGCCGGGCTGCTGGCCGTCGACGCGCAGCGCGGCGTCCTGCTGCAGCACCGTATTCCCTGGAGCCACTTCGGCGGCACGTGGGGGATCCCCGGCGGCGCGCTGCAGCAGCACGAGTCGGCGGTGGACGGCGCGATCCGCGAGTCGGAGGAGGAGGCGGACTCGCCGCCCGACGCCCTCGCGCCCCGCGCGACAAGCGTGCTCGATCTCGGTTTCTGGTCGTACACGACCGTGATCGCCGACGTCATCACGCCGTTCGAGCCCTACATCTCGGACTACGAGAGCCAGGCACTCGAGTGGGTGCCGATTGAGAAGGTGGCGGAGCTGCCGTTGCACCCCGGCTTCGCCGACTCGTGGCCCGCGCTGCTGCAGGTGGTGCCGAGGCATCCACTGCTCATCGTCGATGCCGCGAACGTCGTCGGCGCCCGCCCTGACGGTTGGTGGAAGGACCGCCCCGCGGCGGCCGGACGCCTGCGCGACGGGCTCGCTTCGCTGCGCGCCGCAGGGGTGGATGCCGCAGCCCTCGGACTCGGCGCGACCCGCTGGTTCGCCGACATGACGATGGTGATCGAGGGCGAGGCGCGTTCGCTGACGGCCGACGACGGGCCGGTCGGGCGGGTCGAGGCCGCGCGCGACGGCGACGGCGAGCTCGTGGCCGAGGTGGAGCGGCAGCTTGCCGCCGGGCGCGCCGCCGCCGATGTGATCGTGGTGACCTCGGACCGCGAGCTGGCCGATCGCGTCGGTGCCCTGGGCGCGAGCGCGCATGGCGCGTCGTGGCTGTGGGAGCAGTTGGACGGCCTGGAGGACGCGTCGGCTTAAGGGCGCTTGCTGCGGCGTCGCGGCGCCCCGGCGTTCGTCGCGCCGTGGCCGCATCACGTTCGCGACGGCGTGTTTCGTGCGGATGGCGGGTGCAGGCGGGATGTGCCGACGGGGCGCCATCGGCGGGACGCGTCGCGCCACGTGGGCGGCCGGGCCTCGGGCGCGCCGTGGCGCATGCGGACCTCCCAGCTGTCGAAGCCGCCGAGGGCACGATGGTGCCACCAGCACAGCAGCACCCCATTGTCGGTGTGCGTGGGCCCGCCCGCTGCGTGGTCGACGACGTGGTGGATCTCGCACCAGGCTGCGGGGACCCCGCATCCGGGGATGACACAGGCGCCGTCGCGCAGCACGATGGCCTTGCGTTGCCAGTGGTCGAACACCCGGCCGGTGATGCTCAGGCTGTGAATGCGCCCGCGCTCGATGCGCACCCGCTGGATCACCGAGCCGCAGCCGATATGGCGCGCGGCAGCGACGGTGAGCGGCTCATCGATGCCGTCGAGCACCGCGTGGCCATGCCCCGACTCGAGGTCTGCCGCGCTCACGGCGACCACGAGCGTGGGGGTGGCGCCGCCGATTGTGGGCAGGTCGCCGCTGCGGGCCGCGACGGTGAGGATCGTGGCGAGCACATCGTGCTGCTTCTGCGCGCGAGAGCGCAGGTCGGCTGCATTGTCAGCGATGTCGGTGTTGGCGTCGACGTTGGCACCGGCACCGGCACCGGCACCGGCACCGGCTCCGGCACCGGCTCCGGCACCGGCTCGGGCTGCGTCGTGCTCGGCGCCGACGGGCCGAAAGCGCGGGCCCTGCAGCTTCGGGTTGTTCATCGTGTCGCTGATGCGCTGGAACTGGGCCGCGACGTCGACAAGCAGGTTGCCGGAGACGGGGACGAGCCCGTCTCGGGGGATGCCAAAGCTGACTCCGCGCTTGCGGAGCGCTCGAGCCTCGATCGGCTCTGCGCCGTCGGGATCGAGGCGCGAGGCGAGTTCGCGCGCGAGGGAGCGCAACTCCCGCACACCACACGGCCAGGAGGCCTCGCCGGAGCACTCAGGGGACGCGCACGTACGTTCGCCGCCGCCGGCACCGTCGGCGGCAGCAGCGATACCGGCGGGGCAGCACGCGCCGCGCGCGGCCGCGGCGAGGTGTGCTTCGGCGACACGCATGCGCTCGCCGCCGACGGCGACGTCAAGGTCGCGCAGCGGGCCGAGCACGCCAGCGATGCCGTCGACGCCGACCGCGCCGTCGAGCAGAGCGGCGCGCAACGCGGGGAGTTCGGGCGGGAGCAGCTCGCCCGACGTGAAGCTCCGCGCAGCGCGCAGCTTGCGTGCGACTTGCACCGACGTGGCGATCGCCTGGGGCGAGGCGAGCGTGACCGCTTGGAGGAGGTCGTTCACGTTGCGGCACCCGACGCTCGCGGCGATCCCTGCGGTGCCGGGCCGGTGGGTCGCACGCGCATCGACCTCCCCGGTCAGCTCGGTCATCAGGCCTTCGATGCGCCGTTGCAGGCGCGCGGTCACCGTCATCGCTTCGAGCAGTGCGTGATCGTGCGAGAGGCCGACGAGATCGGCATCGATGACGCGCCGCACCAGCGCCTCGCACGCGGCATCCACGCCGTGCGCAAGCTCGACGAGTGCGTCCACCGGCGAGAGATCGCGGTGCTCGGCCGGAGCGGCATCGGGTTGCGGGGTCATGGCTTCATTCAAGCGTGAGCCACCGACATTCAGGCGCGAAGAATCCCCAGATCCAGGGCTGGTTCAAAAGTTGTGGAGCAGCAGTTTCTGCCGCGCCTGTGGAGGAGAAGTGAGGCGGCTGCGGGCCGAGCGCAGCGACACGCCCGGGCCGAGCGGTGAGGTAGCTGTGCTCACGCTTCCGGCAGCCACGGCTCGTGCGCGTCGCGGCCGCGCAGCTTGTCGATGTCGCGCCGTTCGCGCTTCGTCGGACGGCCGGCGCCGCGGTCGCGCTGCGGCACCAGGGCAACCGTCTCGGGCGAGGGCGGCGGGGGAGTGAGATCCTCCATCGCGGCGGCCGCGAGGGGAGCGCCGACGCGCTTGGTGATCGTCTGTCGCACCACCAGGATGCGGTCGAAGCCGGCGATGCGCACCCGGAGCTGGTCGCCGGCCCGCACTGGCTGGGCTGCCTTGGCCCGTTCGCCGTTCACGCGCACATGCCCCGCACGGCATGCCGCGGTCGCGGCCGAGCGGGTCTTGAAGATGCGCACGGCCCAGAGCCAAGCATCCACGCGCGCGGTGTCGCTCATGCGACGCGGGGGAGGTCGGCGGCGGCGGTGGCGGCGGCTCGACGGCGCGCCCGGACGATGCCGACCGCACCGATCGCGATGAGTGCCTGCCCGAGCGTGTACGTGAGCATGACGGCGGGGTCGGTGAGCGGTGGCACGAGTGTCGGGGTGAAGAGCAGGAACGCGAGGATCGTGTCGGAGGCGAGGAAGAACACCCCGCCCCAGGTGACGATCGTGCCGGCCCGGGTCGATGCCGCGGCCGTGCCGCCGAGGACGAGCCCATACGCCGCCACGGCGAACGCCAGGGCGCCGAGCGCGGGCCACAGTGCGATGAGCAGCACCACGTACCAGACGACGTAGACGAGCGACCAACGGGCCGTGCGCCGAACCGCGAGGTCGCGCAGGAACAGCCAGATGTAGATGAGGTGCGCGATCGCGAAGAAGAGGATCATCATCGGCACGGTGGGTAGGAACGGGAAGAACACGCCGGCGGAGTCGCCGAGCCAAGACGCGGTGATCGCTGCGAGCAGGAGCGCCACCACCGGGCCGCGTGGCTTCGGCACCGCGAGCGCCACACCCAGAAACAGGGCCGGCATGAGCATGATCTTGCTCGGCGTCGAGATCGCAGTTGCGCCCATCGCGAGGGCGACGATGTGCACGATCGCGACGAGGGCGTAGGGCGCGAACGCCCACATCCAGGTGCGGCCGGGGCGCGGGATCGGGGGCGTGGTCACGGCACCATCGTATGGCGCGGCAATGGCGTGGTGTGACGGGGGTCGTCGGGTCGCGACGCCCGCGGTTCACTAGGCTGGTGGCGTGACCGCGCATCCACCCGCTCCCGCGCGCAAGAGGCCGGCACAATGGACGCGAGCGGCGATCGATCGGGTGCCCACGAAGTGGCTCATCACTGCGGCCACCGGGGTGTTTCTCATCGCGACCGCCGCGTTCGGTGGCCTGGCGACCGCCGCCACGCCGCCTGCGACCACCATGCGGGTCGGCGAGACGTTCACCTCGCCGCAGCTCTCGCTCACGGCCTCCAAGCTCGTGCTGCTCGACAGTCTTGACGAGTTCTTCATCACTCTCGAGCCGGGGGAGCGCGCTGTCGCGGTGCTCGCTGAGGTGACGAACGCCTGGACGGAGCCCCAGCTGGCCGCGGCCGGCTCGGTCGGGGTCCGTGACGTGGTGGCGTTGCGCATCGGCGACAGGACACTGGGATCCGACGAGATGGTTGCCATCGTGCGCACCGATGACCCGCAGCTCTCACCCACACTGCAGCCCGGCGTTGCCGCGCCGCTCGCGTTCATCTGGGCCGTGCCCGCGCACGCGCTCCGCGCGGGAGACGAGCTGACCGCCGAGTTCTTCACGCAGCGGCTCTACACCGGAAAGGTCACCGTCTCGGGGCAGTGGTGGGACGACCCGGCGCTCACCGCGACGATGCCGCTTCGCGCCGAGGAACGCGCTGCGCTCTCACCGGCACCGCGTCCACCCGACGCTGATGAGAGCGAGCGCACCCGGTGAACGCTGCAAGCACCCGCACCCGCACCCGCACCCGCGCCCGCGCTGTGACGGCCGCCGGCCTCGCCGTGCTGCTGCTCGCCGCGGGCGTCGTCGCCGCCACCACACCGACGGCCGCCGAGTGGGAGCAGCCCTTCGTCGTGCACGCCGCCATCGGAGAACAGGCACAGGGACGCAACATCGTCGCGACCGTGCGAGACGTCGCGATCGCGGAGCGCCTGGTCGACGCGCGGTGGCGCAGCGACAGTGGCGGCGGCAGCGACAGCGACCGGGCCCGCGCCACCGCCAGCGCCGACGACACTGCCGCCCTCCGCGCCGGCACCCCCGGCAGCACCTGGGTGATCGTCGACGCCTCGGTCGCGGCCGTGCACACCGAAGTCGGGGCGATCCTGGGTCGCGCGGCACTGATCGTCGGCGAGCGCACGTACGTGGCATCCAACCGACCATCGGTGTTCACCCTCACGGACGCTGCCCTCTCGATCGAGATCCCCACGCGGGGGACGCTGGTGTTCGAGTTGCCCGGGGACCTGCTCGCCGACCCGGCCACCGCGTCGACGGCGCGGCTCGAGCTCGCGATGCACGCCGATCCGCGGCTGGACTCCATGCTGGTGATTCCCATTGACCTCACGAAGGCAGCGTTGCTCGACGAGGTCCAGCTCGAAGACGCGCAGTGGGGTGAGCGACGATGACGACGGATGCCTCGGCCCAAGCCCAAGTCCAAGCCCAAGCCCAGACCCCGGCCCCGGAGCCCGCACCGCAAACGCCGGCCTCGACGCGGCCGGGCTGGTGGCGCCGCAACGCGCTCGCGCTGGCGCTCGCCGCGGTGCTGCTGGTCGCGACCGTGGGCATCACGTCTTGGAAGGAGTGGAGCGACTACTTCGGCACGCGCCCCACGCAGCCGACCACCGTCGATGTGGGGATCGCGGCCGAGTTCGGCGGCGCGAGCTGGCAGCTGGTCGACGTGCTCGTCGGCACCTCCGACGACGTCGAGCAGATTCCCGAGGGCACGACCATGATCCTCGCCCGGATCAAGGTGACACCGGGCGTCACGGCGGATGCGGCGGCGGGGGCAGAGGCAGCGGGTGCGGCAGAGGCAGCAGCGACCGGGTCACCCGGGTGCATGCTCCGCCTATCCGAAGAGGGGAGCGGCCGCGAATGGCACAGCGCGGCGCTGCGCCCCATCGACTACCGCACCACCCCGGGCTACGAGTCGTACTGCCTTCCCGGTGCCACCGAGCCCTACCTGCTCGAGGTGCCGTTTGTGGTGCCCACGGGCGCGAGCGGCGAGCTCAGCGTGGTGATTGAGGTTGCGCAGCTGTTGCCGAGGTACCTGCGGCTGGCGTTGCCGGCGCTGTAGCGGCATCCGCGTCGCCTGATGCTGCCGGCGACGCCTCGCGCGACGCGCCCACCGAGTGGTCGTACGCCGCGGCGACGAGGGTGACGCGCACGGGCTCCAGCACCAGCATGACGGCGAAGGCGATGAGGGCGTCGACGATCATCCAGAACGTGCGCAGATCGTGCGGGCCGATGGCGGCGATGATGCCCCACGTGAGCCAGCCGTGCAGGGCCGCGACGATCGTGTAGGCGAGGATGTACACGCCCATGGGGATGGCGCCGGCATGCCAGATCGTGCGCATCGCGCGCCACACGGGGCGGAAGCGGCGCACGAACTGCATGCCGAGGTCGCCAAGCCGGCGGCGCAGCCATGCCGGCACGGTGTGCTCGTAGCGCTGGCGGGCCGCGGTCAGCGGCGCCGGGGCGGCCACCGTGCGCGCGGGCAGCGCGTGCCCGTAGATGACGCCGGCGATAGTGAGCCAGGCCAGGGGGAGGAGCACGAGCGCCCCGACTTCGCCGACTGCCCGGGCCGCGGTATCCCACACCCAAATGAGTGGCGATGCGAACTCGGCGAGCCAGCCGCGCATGTCGTCCAGCCACACCATCGCCTGGCGCGTGTCGAACCACGTCGTGATCGTGCCGATCACGTCGGCGATCAGGTAGACCGACATGAAGACCCAGATCGCTTCGAGGTAGACGCCGATCAGGGCGCACCAGCGGGGGAGCCGCGACGCGTAGCGGGCGAGGGCCCAGCGCCCGGCGAAGGCCACGACGATCAGCGAGATGGTGATGGCGTCGAAGCTCAGCTGGTCGATCTCGCTGAAGCTGGTGCCCGTGGTGAATGCGTTCTGCGCGGTGAAGTTCTCGATCGCACCGCGGCTGTATTGGTGCATGTCGTCGCGCAAGAACCCCCACGCCGCGTAGAACGCGAAGAACGGCAGGATGCTGGCGAGCAGGGCGGGAAGGAACCCCGACGTGGCATCCTGCTCGGCGCCCTTGGCTGCCTGCAGGTTCGGCATGCCCGGTCGCAGCACCAAGAACATGGCGACGAAGCTGATGAGGCGCGCGAGGATGGCAAGCGGCATGATCAGCAGGCCACCGAGCAGCGTGGATGCCCCGACCCACGCCGCGAGCTCGATCAGCAGGTAGCGCGCCAGCCAGCCGGCGAGAAACCAGGCAAGCAGCGCCGGCCAATGCGCGGCGGCCAGGCGTCCGGCGCGGGCGAGGATCGAGAGCACGTAATCACGCTACCGGGGTGAGGTGTTCCGGATGCCTCGGCGGCGCCGTTGCGCGGATTCTCCGGCCGCGCGGGGCTCGCCTTGCGCTCGGTTTCGCGGTGGGCGGTCTGGCCAGCTAAGATGGACGAGTTGCCTCCGCGAGGCAGCAAGCCACGGGCTGTGGCGCAGCTTGGTAGCGCACTTGACTGGGGGTTACAGGCATTAGCCTCTCCGGTAGCCCAAAATAACTAAACAACGGGTTGTGGCGC
>JAGQTK010000449.1 GCA_020439065.1 Microthrixaceae bacterium | reverse complement strand
GGAGTTCAAGTCCGAGGGGCGCGCCCGCAGCATCGGCGTGTCCAACTTTCAGGTCCACCACCTGGAGCGGCTGGCCCGGGACACCGAGACCGTGCCCGCCGTGAACCAGATCGAGGTGCACCCGTACTTCACCAACGACGCGGTACGCGCCTACGGCATCGAGCACACCATCCTCACCGAGGCGTGGTCGCCGATCGCCCAGGGTGACGTGCTCGACGATCCGGTGGTCGGCCAGATCGCCCAGAAGGTGGCCAAGACCCCCGCTCAGGTCGTGCTGCGCTGGCACATCGAGCGCGGCGACATCGTTTTCCCCAAATCCTCGACACCGCAACGGATCAGGGAGAACATCGACATCTTCGACTTCGAGCTCAGCGACGACCAGATCGACGAGCTGACCGGGCTGGACAGGGGCGAGGCGGGCCGGCGCGGGCCCGATCCGGACACCTTCGACTGGATCCCCAAGTAGATCTAGGCGGCCAGCCGGACCGGCAGCGTCTTGAGCGAGTTGTTGAGGTTCGA
>JAGQTK010000448.1 GCA_020439065.1 Microthrixaceae bacterium | reverse complement strand
GTCCTGCGCGGCGAGCGCCTCGACGTCGACGACGAGCCGGGTGCGCGCGGCGACCGCGTCGGCCACCGCGGCCTCGGCCTCGGCGCTCTGCTTCTCGACCAGCTCGCCCAGTCCGCCGGAGAGCGTCTCCAGACGCGTGCGCAATGCGGCGAGGTCGCCGACGGCGTTGGCGCCGGTCACCGACTCGGTGAGCGACGCGATCGTTTTGCTCACGTCCTTGGCCGGAGCGCCGGCGCGCACGCGCTGCTCGACCAGGCCGACCTGGCCCTCCAGCTCCGCGTACTTGCGCTCGAAGTAGGCGAGCGCCTCCTCCGGTGTCGCATCCGGATACTGTCCGACGGCACGCTCGCCGTCCGCCTCGCGGACGTACACGGTGCCGTCGTCGCCGACACGCCCCCAGGGGGTCTCGTCACCAGCCACGGGTCTCTCTCCGAATCGCGCCGGCTGCCTCTCTGACCGGCCGGACCAGCCTACCCATGACGGATCGCCGATCCACCCGGGTCACTGCAGGGTGATGTCC
>JAGQTK010000447.1 GCA_020439065.1 Microthrixaceae bacterium | reverse complement strand
CATCGACTTCCAGGTCAACCGCGGCGTCGTCGCCCTGAATGACCTCTCCAACGGCACCCTGTGGATGGTCGACAAGGACATGTTCATCATCCACCCCGAGGACTGGCGCAACATCGTTCCCGAGGACAAGAAGGAGGACGACAACCAGGAGAGCACCGAGACCAACGTCGTCCCCGAACGCTCCGAGGAGAACCGCCCGCCGGTCGCCAACGACGACCCGAACCTGTCCGCACGGGCAGGCACCTCCACCATCCTGCACGTCCTCGACAACGACACCGACCCCGACGGCGACGTGCTCACCATCATCGCGTCGGAGGACCAGACCGGGATGTCGCTGCAGCCGATCAACAACGGTGCGGGCCTGCAGATCTCGCTCGAGGGCGCGGCCACCGGCACCTACGAGATCAAGTACACGATCGACGACGGACGCAAGGGCACCGACACTGCGGTCGCCACCGTGAAGGTGCTGCCCGCCGACCGCAGCGTCAACAAGGCGCCCACCCCGGTCGACCGCCCCGGCGG
>JAGQTK010000446.1 GCA_020439065.1 Microthrixaceae bacterium | reverse complement strand
AAGCCCCAGGAGGCGGCCGAGGAGATCTTCGCCCACGCCCGGGAGCGGCTCTCGGCCTACCAGCGCGTGCGGATCGTCGAGTTCGTCACCGAGCTGCCGAAGACCATCTCCGGCAAGATCCGCCGGGTCGAACTCCGCGAGCGCGAGGCCACCCGGGTGGCCGAGGACGCGTCCGAGGGCCAGTTCATGGAGCGCGACTTCCGCTAGTTCGCCCACAGACGCTCCCGAAAATCGCCGTTGCTCCCGAAATTTCGGGAGCGGGAACGAATTTCGGGAGCGTTTGGCGGAGATCCGGGGGTCAGCGGCTCGCCGGGATGGCCAAGGCCAGGACGGTGATGCCGATGCCGATGCCGAGCAGGACGATCGAGTCCAGCGCGCGGCTGCGGACGGCGAGCAGGCCGACGCGGCGGTTGGGCAGCAGCCGGAGCAGGCCGCCGAGGGTGATCGAGGCGCCGATCAGGGTGGCGCCCATCCGCCAGTGGCTCGCCGCGACGATCGCCAGGCCGGTCAGCACGCCCGCCAG
>JAGQTK010000445.1 GCA_020439065.1 Microthrixaceae bacterium | reverse complement strand
GTAGGAGAGCGCGATCACGAGCACCACGCCCTGCACGACCGGGTAGTCGCGGGTCTGGATCGCGTCCATGAGCAGCTTGCCGATGCCCGGCCACGCGAAGATCGTCTCCGTGATGACGGAGCCCGCGAGCAGCGCGCCGAACTGCAGGCCGAGCAACGTGACGATCGGCACGAGCGCGTTGCGCAGCCCATGGCGCAGCACCACCGTGCGCTCCGGCAGGCCCTTGGCGCGCGCCGTGCGCACGTGGTCCGAGGCGAGCACCTCGAGCAGGCTGGCGCGCGTCATGCGCGCGAGAATGCCCGCCATCGCCGTGCCGAGCGTGATGGCCGGCAGCACCAAGCTGGCGAGGCCCATGCGCCCCGACACCGGCACGAGGTCGAGGTGGATCGACAGCACCAGGATCAGCATGGGCCCGAGCCAGAAGTTCGGGATCGAGACGCCGAGCAGCGCGAAGGTGCTCGAGGCGTGGTCGATCCAGGTGCGCGGTCGCACCGCGGCCAGCACGCCCGCCGGCAGCGCGATG
>JAGQTK010000444.1 GCA_020439065.1 Microthrixaceae bacterium | reverse complement strand
AGGGCCTCATGCAGGTGCTGTTCGGCCTGCGCGGCACGGTCGCGGCCTCGCCCGACGAGTTCCCCTCGATCGGCTTCGCGATCCAGCGGGCCGCCGACGCGCGCGGCCTCGTGACGCCGCGCTGGATCACGCCCGACCACGGTCGCGTGACCCCCGGCACCCTGCGGGGTCAGCTCGACGGTGTCGACGCCGTGGTCGTGAGCCTCGTCGACTACCGCACCGGGTTCGTCGCCGACCTCGAGGGGATCCGCCAGGTCATCGGCGACCGGCTGCTGATCGTCGACGCGAACCAGGGCTTCGGGGTCGTCGAGGCCCCCTACGCGCTCGCCGACGTCGTGGCCGCCGCGGGCGCCAAGTGGCCGCGGGCCGGCAACGGCACCGCGATGCTCGCCCTCGGCCCGCGCGCGCTCGAGCGCGTCGAGCCGGTCTGGTCGGGGTGGAACGCGAGCGAGCTGCCCGAGGAGGAGATGCCGATGGGCGAGGTGCTCCCGCCGGCGTCCGGCGCGCGCGCATTCCAGATCTC
>JAGQTK010000443.1 GCA_020439065.1 Microthrixaceae bacterium | reverse complement strand
TCTCGCTCCTGTCCGGCCTCGGCTACGAGGTGGTGGCCTCCACCGGCCGGCTCGAGGAGGCCGACTACCTCCGCTCGCTCGGCGCCGCCGACGTCGTGGATCGGGCCGAGCTGTCCGAGCCCGGCCGGCCGCTCGGCAAGGAGCGCTGGGCCGGCGCCATCGACAGCGTGGGCAGCCACACCCTCGCCAACGTGCTGGCCGGCACCCGCTACGGCGGCACCGTCGCCGCGTGCGGCCTGGCCCAGGGCATGGACCTTCCGGGCTCGGTCGCCCCGTTCATCCTGCGCGGCGTGACCCTGGCCGGCGTCGACAGCGTGATGGCCCCGAAGCCCGTCCGCCTCGAGGCGTGGGACCGCCTCGCCCGGGACCTCGACCTGGCCAAGCTCGACGCCCTCACCGAGACCCGACCCCTCGCCGACGCGCCGGAGCTCGGCGCCGAGATCCTCGAGGGCAAGGTGCGCGGCCGGGTGGTGCTCACCGTCTGACGCCACCTGCTCCACCCCCTAACCTGACGCCACTGTCAG
>JAGQTK010000442.1 GCA_020439065.1 Microthrixaceae bacterium | reverse complement strand
AGGCCCGTGATCAGCACGTTGAGCACGACGCCGACGATGACCTGGTCGACGAGGTACTTGATCGAGAACACGGCCAGCACGGATGCGACGAGCGCGCCGGCGACGACCGCGCCGAGCAGCCCGAGGAAGAAGCTGCCGGTGATGCTGCCGATCAGCGCCGACGAGAACGCGGCGAAGAGGAACTGCGCCTCGATGGCCACGTTCACGACGCCGACCCGCTCGCCGATCACGCCGCCGAGGGCGCCGAAGATGAGCGGCACCGAGAGCGAGAGCGCGCCGAACAGCAGGCCCGTGACCGGCACGAGCCCGCCCGCGGCCGACCAGGTGATGAAGGCGAACACCCCGATGAGGCCGAACAGGATCGTCACCCACATGCCGGCGCGCGCGTAGCGGCTCGCCATCCAGGTGGCGTAGGCCGTCAGCAGGAGCAACATGACCGTGCAGACGATCAGGGTGGATGCCGTCGGCACGCCGACGTCGCCGAGGTCGACCGACGACGTGCGGTCGCTGAGGCGGAACGTGCT
>JAGQTK010000441.1 GCA_020439065.1 Microthrixaceae bacterium | reverse complement strand
TCGAATGCAGCTTGCTGCGGTGCTCGCGCGGAAAGGTCATGAACGCCAGCACGTTGTGCTCGGCGGCGTCCATCAGCTGAGCGGCCTTCGGGAAGCGATCACGCAACTGGTCGGCCACGGTGCGCCACTGCGCGTGGGCGGCCTCGGCGTTCTCCTGGGCGAAGATCGTGCCGATCAGCGCCGACACCACCTGACGCTGACCCTTCGTCACCGTCGCCAGCACATTGCGCATGAAATGCACCCGGCAGCGCTGCCAGGTCGCCTTGAGCACCTTGGCGCAGGCGGCCTTGAGCCCCTCGTGCGCATCGGAGATCACCAGCTTCACCCCGCGCAGGCCGCGCCGCATCAGGCTGCGCAGGAACGTGGTCCAGAACGGCTCGGCCTCCGAGGCCCCGATGCCGAGCCCCAGCACTTCCCGCCGCCCATCGGTGTTGACCCCGACGGCGATTATCACGGCCACCGGCACGATCCGGCCGGCCTCGCGCACCTTCACGTAGGTCGCGTCGATCCACAGATAGGGCCAA
>JAGQTK010000440.1 GCA_020439065.1 Microthrixaceae bacterium | reverse complement strand
GGCGTGGGAAGTCATGGCGGCGCACGCCGCCGACGCCATCAGCGCAGGCCATGCCGACGTGATCCTGCTCGCCTACGGCTCGACCGCCCGCTCGGACCTCCGCAAGGGATTGCGGACGGCCAATCTGGATTGGGGCGCACGCGGCCCGATGCAGTGGGAAGCGCCGTACGGGCACACGCTCATCTCCAAGTACGCCATGGCGGCTCGGCGACACATGTACGAGTACGGCACGACGATCGAGCAGCTCGCCGAGATCGCGGTGTCCGCTCGCTTCAACGCTCGGACCAACATCGAGGCTCTGGAGCGTGACCCCATCACCATCGACGACGTGCTGTCCGGCTCGATGATCGCCGACCCGTTCACGAAGCTGCAGTGCTGTATTCGTTCTGACGGTGCGGCAGCGGTGATTCTCGTGGCCGAGGACCGCGTGCCCGACCTGCCCAAAGCTCCGGTGTGGATCCTCGGCACCGGCGAGAGCACCTCACACATCTCGATGGGTCAGTGGGCCGACTTCACCAGCGGACCC
>JAGQTK010000043.1 GCA_020439065.1 Microthrixaceae bacterium | reverse complement strand
ACCGAGGACGGCAAGAAGCTGTTCCAGGCCAACTGCGCCACCTGCCACTGCATGGACCTGCAGGGCACCGAGAACGGACCGAACCTGATCGGCGTCGGCGCAATGTCGGTCGACTTCCAGGTCGGCACCGGCCGCATGCCGCTGCAGGCGCAAGGCCCGCAGGCGCCCTCCAAGCCCGTGCAGTTCACGGACGCGCAGATCACCGCGATGGCGGACTGGGTGCAGTCGGTCTCGCCCGGCCCCGGCATGCCGGAGGAGCGCTACCTCGACGGTCAGGGCGATGCCGGTCGCGGCGCCGAGCTGTTCCGCA
This sequence comes from Microthrixaceae bacterium, assembly GCA_020439065.1. Classification (GTDB taxonomy): domain Bacteria; phylum Actinomycetota; class Actinomycetes; order Actinomycetales; family Microbacteriaceae; genus Microbacterium. Next base: position 12,092 of record JAGQTK010000043.1, on the reverse strand, counting down.
TCAACTGCGCCATGTGCCACAACGTCGGCGGCGCCGGCGGTGCACTCACCGAGGGCAAGTACGCCCCCGCGCTTGAGGGCGTCCTGCCGCAGCACATCTACGCGGCGATGGCCACCGGCCCGCAGAACATGCCCGTCTTCAACGAGATGTACCTGACTCCCGAAGACAAGCGCGACATCATCAGCGCGCTCATGTGGTCCTACGACAATGGGACCCCGGGTGGATACACGCTGGGTGGAATCGGACCCGTCTCTGAGGGTCTGTTCATCTGGATCTTCGGCATCGGCGGCCTGGTCGCGGTATCCGTATGGATCACGGCGAAGTCCAACTAGTCGCCCACATAGACACACGCACGATACGAATGGAAACGCACGAGGAGCACAATGGCACACGATGACGGGTCGCTCGACGACGGACGGAGCTTCGTCCCTTCGACCGGGCTTGCGGTTGTCGTCCCCGACGCCCCCACCGCGCCGGCGCTGCCCCCGCACCGGGAGCGCGTAACGGACAAAGACCCCGCGAAGATGCGGAGCGCAGTGCGCACCGTATACACGTGGTTCTACCTCTCGGTAGCGGGCAGCATCTGGGCGATCGCCGCCTACATGCTGTTCCCGATCGAGGACGGTCGCTGGAGCAGCATCTCCGAGAACAACATGTTCATCGGCATCGGGTCGGCGTTCGCGCTGCTCGCGATCGGCATCGGCGCGATCCACTGGTCGAAGGCGGTGATGAGCGACGTCGAGCACGTCGAGCACCGCCACCCGACGCGTGGCAAGGACGCGACTCGCGAGCTCGCGATCGAGGCGTTCTCGGACGCCAACGAGGACTCCGGTTTCGGTCGTCGCACGATGATCCGCAACTCGCTGTTCGCCGCGCTGATCGCCTTCCCACTGCCCGGCATCGTGCTCTTCCGCGGTCTCGCGCCTCACGGCGTCGACCCGGTCGAGCTGCTGGAGCACACCATGTGGAAGGAAGGCATGCGCCTGGTCAAGGACCCGACCGGCACGCCGATCCGCGCAGCCGATGTCACCATCGGCTCGGCGGTGCACGTGATCCCCGAGGCACTCACCGAGCTCAGCCACCACGACGGCTACCTCGACGAGAAGGCCAAGGCGATCGTCCTCGTGATGCGCCTGCGCCCCGAAGACCTCATCCAGGCACCCGACAAGGTTGACTGGTCGTACGACGGCATCGTCGCGTACTCGAAGGTCTGCACCCACGTCGGCTGCCCGGTGGCGCTCTACGAGCAGCACACGCACCACCTCCTGTGCCCCTGCCACCAGTCGCAGTTCGACGTCAAGGACCACGCGAAGGTCATCTTCGGCCCCGCGGCTCGTCCGCTGCCCCAGCTCCCGATCACGGTGGACGCTGATGGCTACCTGGTCGCGCGCAGCGACTTCCAAGAACCCGTCGGCCCGAGCTTCTGGGAGCGTCATTGAGTACCTCAACTGTTGAAGAGAAGAAGAAGGACGCCCCGCTGGGTGGTCGCTTCATTGGCGCGACGTCGAACTACATCGACGAGCGCACCAGCCTCTCCGGCTTCATCAAGGAGCTGGGTCGCAAGGTCTTCCCCGACCACTGGTCGTTCATGCTCGGTGAGGTCGCGCTCTGGAGCTTCGTTGTGGTGCTCCTCTCGGGCACATTCCTGACGTTCTTCTTCCAGGCCTCCATGGTCGAGACCTACTACACCGGTCAGTACCCGCTCATGCGCGGTATCCCGATGTCGGCGGCACTCGAGTCGACCCTGCGCATCTCGTTCGATGTGCGCGGCGGTCTGCTGGTGCGCCAGATCCACCACTGGGCGGCGCTGCTGTTCGTGGCTGGTGTCGGCATCCACATGCTCCGCGTGTTCTTCACGGGTGCGTTCCGCAAGCCCCGCGAGCTCAACTGGGTGATCGGCTTCGTGCTGTTCATCCTGGCCATGGCCGAGGGCTTCACGGGCTACTCGCTGCCCGATGACCTGCTCTCGGGCAACGGTCTTCGCATCATCGACGGCATGATCAAGGGCATCCCGCTGATCGGCACCTGGACCTCCTTCCTGCTGTTCGGCGGAGAGTTCCCGGGCACCGAGATCGTCGGACGCCTCTACACGCTGCACATCCTGTTGCTGCCCGCCATCCTGATCGCACTACTCGGCGTGCACCTGATGCTCATGGTCATCAACAAGCACACGCAGTTCGCGGGCCCCGGCCGCACGAACGACAACGTCGTGGGCTACCCGATGATGCCCGTGTACATGTCGAAGATGGGTGGCTTCTTCTTCATCGTCTTCGGTGCGATCGTTGCGATCTCGAGCTTCTTCTCGATCAACGCGGTCTGGCACTACGGCCCCTACGACCCCTCACCGGTGTCGGCGGGTACGCAGCCTGACTGGTACATCGGATTCGCGGACGGCGCGCTGCGCCTCGTGCCCCCGCACCTCGAGTCGGTCTTCTGGGACCGCACCTGGTCGTGGAACATCCTGATCCCGCTCGCGGTCATCGGCATCTTCATCCTGCTGGTGATGTTCTACCCCTTCATCGAGGCGTGGATCACGGGCGACAAGCGCGAGCACCACATCGCGGAGCGTCCGCGCAACGCGGCAACCCGTACGGCCATCGGTGCCGCCGGTGTGACGTTCTACGCCGTCCTTTGGGCGGGTGCGAGCTCAGACCTCATGGCGACGCACTTCTGGTTGACCATGGAGGGCGTCATCCACGCCCTGCAGTTCCTGCTGATCGTGGGGCCGATCCTCGCCTACTTCGTCACCAAGCGCATCTGCCTCGCGCTGCAGCGCAAGGATCGCGAGATCGCGCTGCACGGCTACGAGTCGGGCCGCATCGTGCGCCTCCCCGGTGGCGAGTACATCGAGGTGCACCAGCCCGTCGACGAGTACGAGCGCTGGAAGCTCATCGCCCACGAGAACTACGCGCCCCTGGTCGTTCGCCCGAACGAGCGTGGCCGCATCTCGTGGCACGAGAACCTGCGTGCCAGCATCTCGCGCTGGTTCTTCGAGGATCGCCTGACGCCGGTCACGAACGCCATGCTCGACGCCGGTCACCACGACGAGGTCGCCGACGCCCAGCACATCGCTGAGGGCAAGGCCGCCGAGATCGCGGCCCAGGACGAGAAGAAGCACTAGTCACAGCGATTTTGGTTACACAGCGGGGCCGTCCTTCGGGGCGGCCCCGTTGTGTTGTTCCACGAGGGACCGCGGGTGGCGCCCCGGGCTTTACGCTGGTGTGATGGCCGAATCGACGCGCTCCGGCCGCTTCCGGCCCATCCCGTGGTTGGTGGTGCTCGGGGTGCTCCTTGCGGCGCTCAGCATGCGTGGGCCGATCGTGGCACCGACGCCGGTGCTTGGCAGCATCGCCGACGACCTCGTGCTCTCCGGCTCGACCGCCGGGCTCATCACGACGGTGCCCGTGCTGGCGTTCGCGGCATTCACGCCGCTGGCCGCGTTCCTCGTGCGCCGCGCCGGTGCAGAGATCGCGGTGCTGCTGACGCTGTGCGGTGTGCTCGCGGGCACGCTCGTGCGCTCGATCCCGGGTTTCGGGTGGATGCTGGCGGGCATGTTGATGATCGGCATCGCGATCACGATCGGCAACGTCGTGATGCCGGTGATCATCCGGCGGGACGTGCCGCCCGAGCGCGTCACGATCGTCACGGCCGGCTACACGGCCATGCTCAATCTCGGCTCGCTGCTGGCGGCCATCGGCACCGCGCCCATCGCTGCGGTGCTGGGCTGGCCCCTCGCGCTGATGTCATGGGGCACGCTCGCGGTCGCGGGCCTCGTGCTGTGGGGAGTGCACATGCGCCGGGATCGCGGCGCACGGGCGTGGGCGGAGCGCGACTCGGGCCGGGGCCCGAGGCCGGGCCCGACGACGGGGCCGCAGCCGACGGTGGACGAACTGACGGGGCCGATGCCGGTGGTGCAGACCCGCTCGCGCGCCGAGCGGCCAGCGTGGCGTATCCCGATTGCCTGGCTGCTTGCCGTGGCGTTTGGCATGCAGTCCTTCGCCTACTACGGGGTTTCGACCTGGCTTCCCACGTTTTTGGCCGACACCCTCGGGGCAGACCAGAGCAGTGCCGGGGCCCTGGCGTCCATGTTTCAAGCCTTCGGGATCGCCGGCGCGTTCCTCGTGCCGCTGATCAGCCGCTACGCGCCGCAGATCGTGGCTGGAGCCGTGGTCTGCGGGTGCTGGCTGACGCTCGCCCTCGGGCTGCTGCTCGCGCCCGAGCTGTTCCTCGTCTGGGTCGTGTTCGGCGGTCTCGGGCAGGCCGGCGGCTTCGTCGTGATCTTCACCACGCTCGTGCGGGTCGCGCGCGGCGCGGGCGAGGCCGCGGGCATGTCGGCGCTGGTGCAGGGCGGCGGCTATGTCATCGCCGCAAGTTCCGCACCGCTGATCGGTTTGCTGCACCAGCTCTCGGACGGCTGGACGCTGCCGATGCTGGTGATCGCGACCACGGTCGCGGTGTTCACCGTGTGCGTGCTCGCTGGGGTGGGGGCGGCGCGCCGTGCCGACGCATCCACCGCAGGGTGATCGCGCAGCACGCGACGCCGGCGATGCACAGCGCGAGCACGAGCAGGGCCATGGTGCCGAACTCGCCGAGGGCCCCCAACGCGCCTCCGGTGAGCGCCGCCGCGAACAGGGGTGAGCCGAGCAGGTTTCCGAGGTTGCCCAACTGGGTGATCGTGCCGTTGGCCCGTGCGTTGATGGCGGGGTCGGCGCTGAGCGCCGGGATCAGCGAGAACGCCGCTCCCTGAATCAGGCCGGAGAACCACATCAGCACGAGGGCGAGTGCGACGATGTCGAACCCTCCCGCGATCGCCCACCACAGCGCGAGGGCGAGCGCGGCGACCACCACGAAGCCGGTCGCGGCGACCAGCGCGGGGCGCGGGAGGATGCGGATGGCGACGCCGGCGGCGAGGGTGCCGAGGATGCTGACCAGGGGCATCCAGATCAGCAGCATGCCGACATCTGCGGGTCCGCCAAACAAGGGGATGAAGGTGACGAGCGACGTGTACATCAGGGTGTGCCATACGAAGATGGCGCCCGGCAGGAGCGCGCGCGGATTGCGGTACGAGGCGAGATGCTCGGCACCGAATCGTCGCCAGCTCAGCTGCGCCCCGCGTATCGGCGCGCCCAAGGTGCGGGGCAGCAGCCCCAGAGCGAGCGCGATGAGCGCCGCCATCAGCACGCCATGCGCCGTGAACACGAGCCCCGGCCCGCCCCGCGCTGCAACGAGCGGTGCGAGCCACCCCGTGAGGGCGAACGCGGTGCCGAAGAAGCTGCCCCAGATCGCCATCACGAGGCCCCGCTGGTGTGGGGCGCTCAGCCCGATGATGAGCACCGGGGCGGCGACCACCACGCCCAGGTGGGCGATGCCCTCAACCGTGCGGGTCACGAGGAACAGCCACAGCGGCAGGGCGAGTCCCTGCACGAGCGAGAGCGCCGCGCCCGCCGCCATGCACACCAGCAGCACGCGACGCGCGCCGAGCTCGCCGACGAGCACGCCCGCGGTGACGCCCAGGATGCATGCCAGAAGGCCCGGAAGGGAGATCGCGAGGCCGATGAGCACGTCATCGCTCGCGTAGTGCTCCCGCAGCGGGACGAAGATGGCGGCGACCTTGGCGAACATCATCGCTGCGGCGACACCGCACGCGAGCAGCACCAAGACGGGGACCCATCGGGTGCCCTCACGCTCCGGGTGCACTGCGCTCACACGGTGATCTTCGCACGCGCGAGGGGACGAGCGCGCGTGCGCGCCGGAGTGCGCGCCGGCATGCGCGCCGGCATCCGCCGGTGGCGGCGGGTGTCGCCGGCGAGGACTACCCTGCAATCATGTGCGCAAGCTATGGTCTCGACCCGCGCTTCAGCGACCCGGCGGGTCTGCTCGCCGATGATGCCGAGCTCATCGACGGGCTCCGCGTCTGGGCGGCGGGCAACGCCGGCGAGCTGCTGCTGCCCACGGGCAGGCACCGGCGCAACCTCAACCCGATCATCCGCGACACCGGTGCGGGTCGGCGCCTCGAGCTGGGGTGGTGGGGGTACCTCGTCGCGGGGGCACCAGCGAAGTTCGCGTCGATCAACACGCGCTCCGAACGCCTCGCCGCCGGCCGGGGGCCGCTGCCGGAGCGGGCAATCGTTCCGGCCACGTTCTGGCGGGAGATGACGAAGCCGACGCGGTCATGGCACCATTTCGCGGCCGAGGGGGACGCACTTCTCGGCATGGCCGCCGTCACGCGTCCGGGCTGGAGCGACGACGGTGCCGAGTGCACCTGCTACAGCATCGTCATGCAGCCCGCGCCGCCGCACCTGCAGCACGTGCACGAGCGCATGCCCGTGCTCGTCGCCGCGGATTTCGCCGAGCAATGGCTGCAGCCGGGGGAGGCCACCCCGACGCTCGTTCACGCCGCGATCGATGCCGCCGCGGCGGTGGCCGCGACGGTTCAGGTCAGCGCGGAGCCGGGCGGCGACTCGGGCCCCGGTGCGGATCGGCTGTTCTGAGCGCAGGATCCGGCGGGCGCCGGGCTCAGCGGATCCCGACCTCGTCGAGGCGCTCGAGGAGACCTGCGCCGTCGGGGGCGGCGACCCACGGAATCGTGCTGTCGGAATGGTCGGCGGCACCGGCACGCCCGCCCGCGAGCATCGCCTCGCCGCTGGAGAGCTGTCGGATCGCGATCGCCGCGACGTGGTGCGGCGACTCGGCCGAGAAGCGGGCGTACGTCGTGGGATCGTGCTGGCCGTCGTCGCCGATCAGGAGCCACTTGATGTTCGGAAACTCGCGCGCGAGCCGACGCAGGTTGTGCATCTTGTGCTCGACTCCGCTGCGGAACCAACGATCGTGGGTCGGACCCCAGTCTGTGAGCAGCATCGAGCCCTGCGGGAAGAGGTGTCGACTCAGAAAGCGCGAGAGGGTCGGGGCGATGTTCCAGGCGCCGGTCGAGAGATACACCACGGGCGCACCAGGGTGATCGCGGGCGAGGCCCTCGAGCAGCACGGCCATGCCGGGGACGGGCAGGCGGGCGTGCTCGTCGACGACGAACGAGTTCCACGCCGCGACCAGCGGGCGGGGGAGGGCGGTGACCATGACGGTGTCGTCGACGTCGGAGACGATCCCGAAGCGGACGTCGGGGGCGACGATGAACACCCGCGACTCGACGGGCTCGCACCCCTCCACCGACATCGTGATGCTCTGCCAGCCGGGCTCAAGCTTGGCGTCGAGCAGGGCATCGACGACGCCGCCGCGATCGGAGACGACGGTGTGCGTGATGCCCTGAATGGTGATGGTGACCGTCGAGAACCCCACCGGGATCCCGGCGAAGCTGCGCCACCCGCGCACGCTGGCGAACTCGTTCGAGCCCTTCTTGCCCCGCCGCGGCGGCACGATCAGCACACGGCCGAGCACGCGCACCCACTCCGGCGCGCCGTAGCCGGGGAACGCGGTGACGGTCGGGCGGTGGCCCCGGCGGCGGGCGCGCCGCTCGCGCCAGGCGTGCAGGCGACCCTCGAGCCGGGCGAACCAATGCACCTTCTTGCGCGGGCGCGTGCCCGGGCCGCGCTCAGGGCTCGCCGAAGCGGCGCGGGGATCGCGCGGCGCCGGGTCGACCGGGGGCTTCGAAGACATCGCCCCATCTTCTCACGCGTCGCCCGCTGCCCCCGGTTCCGACGGCCCGTGATTCGTGGATGCTTCGGCCGAGGCATCCACCGCCTCGAGGTGGCGGCGTTCACTGCGCATGATGAGCCGTTTGGCGAAGTAGACCACCACGAAGAACGCGACGATGATCGCGACGAAGATGTAGCCGGCCCAATGAATCGAGTCGGCGAGCTCGCGGAAGGTGCCGGCCGCGAGTGCGCCGACGCTGACGTACAGTGCCGCCCAGATCGCGCAGGCCGGCGCGGTCCACAGCAGAAAACGGCGGTAGGTGAACGAGGTCATCCCGACGGTGAGCGGCACGAGCGAGTGCAGCACGGGCAGGAAGCGGGAGAGGAAGATCGCGGGGCCGCCGCGGCGGGCCAAGTAGCGCTCGGACGTTGCCCAGTTCTTGGCGCCGATCCTCCGGCCGAGCCATGAGCGCTGCAACCATGGACCCAGTTTGCGGCCGAGCCAGAAGCCGATGCTCTCGCCGATCAGGGCGCCCACGAGCACCGTCAGCCCGAGCACAACGGCCTCGAGGGAGGAGGCGACGGCGGTTGCGGCGACGATGACGATGGTGTCGCCGGGAACGACGAGCCCGATCAGCACGCTCGTCTCGAGCATGATCGCCACGCCGGCGATCAGCGTTCGCACGATGGGGTCGACGCTCTGGACGACGTCAAGCATCCACGTGAGAAACTCGTTCACGAGCTGATTCTAGGTTGCGGGCCTGCGGAGTGCATCGAGACCGCGGCGCCAGCGGCTGTGACGACCGGGTTCCGCGGCGGGCGTCGGTCCGTCCAGCCACTCGGTGACCAGACGGATGCCGTGCAGCGCGTTCACCGCCCAGATCTCCTTGTGATCGAGCTCCTCCGGGGTCGCGAGATACTCGACCACCTCGGTGCCGAGGGCCGCCGCGAGCGCGCGGATGCTCAGCTCGGTCACGGAGGAGACGCGAGGCAGCCAGTCGGGCACGGTGACCAGCGTGTCGCCGTTCCACCACAGCAACGCCGTCGTCGCGCCCTCGATGAGCTGGCCGTCGACGAGCAGCACCGCTTCGTCGGCCCCGCGCGCCTGCGCCTGGGCACGGAGCTGCTGCATCGCCTCGAGGTCCGGTCCCTTGATGGTGGGGTGCGTGCGCGGATCGGCGCCCGAGTGGCTCGCCAGCGTGATCGTGGCGTGGGTGGTCGGGGCCGGCCGCAGCCGCAGCTGCAGGCGCGGGCGCGCGGCACCGGGGTCGCCGACGAGCTCGACGCGGGGAAACAGTCGGCTCTCGCGCGGCAGAGCCGCGGCGACGGCACGCCAGAAGGCATCCAGCTCGTCGGCCGCGGGCGCGGCGTCCCCACGCTGTGCGGCGACCCCGGCCGCGAAGCGCGCCCGGTGGAGCTCGAGCCCGCGGGTGGCGCCATCGACGGTGAGCCACGAGTCGGCGACGAGCAGCGGGGCGGGCGCGGTGTGCGCGTCGTGGGCGGGCAACAGCGCACCCGCGTGCCACTGCAGCACGCGTGCATGAGGAGTCGACATCGTGCCCGTAGCCTAGTCGCGTGACGTTTACGCCCGCACCTTCGACGCCGCCGCCCCCGCACGCGATGCTCCTTGGCGATTGGGCCGATCCGGCCCGCGTCTTCGCCGGTGGCCCCGCGCGGCATCCGCATGTGTTCTGGTTGGATGCCGGTGCCGACGCTGCCACCGGGCACAGCTATCTCGGGCTCGGCACGCCGGTCGAGGTGGAGACCGTGCTCGCGGTCGGGCTCAGCGGGCAGGACGGCGGAGCGCGGTCCGCGGGGGCGGGTTTCGGGGGCGCGCTGCCCGCCGACGCGTTGCCCGCCGGCGTCGGCGGGTTTCAGGGCGGCTACGTCGGCTGGTTCGGGTACGAGTGGGGTGCCGCGCACGCCGGGCTCGGCCCGGGCGCCGGTGCCGCTTCCGGCGGCCGCGCCGAGACCCCTGGGCCCGGCGCTGCACCCGCCGGTGCTGCACCCTCCAGCGCTGCACCCTCCAGCGCATGGCTGCGCGTCGACGAGTTCGTCGCGTTTGATCACGCCGCACGCCAGGTGTGGGTGGTGGCTCCGGCCGAGCGCGTCGAGGCCTTCGCCGCGCTGGTGCACGGGTGGATCCGCGCGGGGGAGGCCGCGGCATCCGAGGCGCCTGCGCCGGCGCCGGAGCGGACGGCACGCTCCGGCCACTCCGCGGCCGAGCATGCGGCCCTGGTGGGGGAGTGTCTCGAGATCATTCGGAGCGGCGACGCGTATCAGCTGTGCCTGACGACGCAATTCGCCGTGGCTGCGGGCGCGGTGCCCTTTGACGCGCCGAGCGTGTACGCCGCCCTGCGGGCGAGCAGCCCCAGCCACCACGCCGGATTCATCCGGATCGAAGACACGGCGGTGCTCAGCGCCTCACCCGAGCAGTTCCTCGGTGTCTCCGGCGGCCGGGTGCGCACCAAGCCGATCAAGGGCACGCGACCGCGCGGCCACGATGCCGCCTCCGACGCCGCGCTGGCAGCCGAGCTGCGCGCGAGCGTGAAGGAGCAGGCCGAGAACATCATGATCGTCGACCTGATGCGCAACGATCTTGCCCGGGTGTGCGAGCCGGGCAGCGTCGACGTCGACGAGCTGCTCGCGATCGAGAGCTACGCGCAGGTGCACCAGCTGGTCAGCACCGTGTCGGGCCGGCTGCGGGCCGGGAGCACCGTATCGGAGCTGCTCGCGGCGACCTTCCCCGCCGGCTCGATGACCGGCGCGCCCAAGCGCAGCGCGATGGCGCAGCTGCGGCGGCTCGAGCGGGCTCCGCGCGGCATCTACGCGGGATGCTGGGGGTACATCGGGCGCGATGGCACGGCGGATCTGGCGATGGTGATCCGCACCATCGTCGTGCGCGGCGACGTCGCAACGGTCGGCAGCGGTGGTGGCATCACCTCCGGCTCGGTCGTCGACGAGGAGGTGCGCGAGGTCGGCGTGAAGGTGCGTGCACCGCTCGCCGTGCTCGGTGCGGCGGTGCCCGAGGGCTGGTGAGTCCGCCGCCGGCAATGATCCCGCTGCGCGGTTGACACCCCCGAATGCGCTCTTCGTGCGTCCGGTATTCTGAATGGATGCCGTCTGCCCGCGGCGACGCCTTCTTTCACGACGGGAACCCCTGTGTCTGAGCCCCACCACGACCGTACCGACAGCGCCGATCACGCGAGCGCCGACGACAAGGCCACCTATGACTTCGCCTCGATCGAGCGCAAGTGGCAGGCCTTCTGGGACGAGACCGACCCCTTCGCGACCGGCGGCGACGAGGACCCGCGCCCCCGCAAGTACGTGCTCGGCATGTTCCCGTATCCCTCGGGCGACATGCACATGGGGCACGCCGAGAATTACGCCTACGTCGATGTGACGGCGCGCTACTGGCGACACCGCGGCCACAACGTGCTCAACCCGATGGGCTGGGACTCGTTCGGCCTGCCTGCCGAGAACGCGGCGATCCAGCGCGGCACCGACCCTCGCGAGTGGACCTACGCCAATATCGCGCAGCAGAAGGCGAGCCTGAAGGCGTTCGGCACCTCCTACGACTGGAGCCGGGTGCTGCACACGAGCGACCCCGAGTACTACCACTGGAACCAGTGGCTGTTTCTGAAGATGTACGAGCGCGGGCTGGCGTACCGCAAGGAGAGCCCCGTCAACTGGTGCCCCAACGACCAGACGGTGCTGGCGAACGAGCAGGTCGTCGACGGCGAATGCGAGCGTTGCGGCGCGACGGTCATCAAGAAGCACCTGACCCAGTGGTATCTGCGGATCACCGACTACGCGGACCGACTGCTCGATGACCTCGATCAGTTGGAGGGGCACTGGCCCCACAAGGTGCTGCAGATGCAGCGCAACTGGATCGGCCGATCGCACGGCGCCGACATCGACTTCGTCATCGAGGGCCGCGCCGAGCGCGTCACGGTGTTCTCCACCCGTCCCGACACCCTGCACGGCGCGACGTTCTTCGTCGTGGCACCCGATGCCGCGCTCGCCGCAGAGCTGGTGCGGGATGCCTCCGACGAGGTGCGCGCGCGCTTCGAGGCGTACCTGACCGCCGTGCAGCGCTCAAACGACATCGAGCGCCAATCGACCGACCGCCCCAAGACGGGCGTGTTCCTGGATCGCTACGCGATCAACCCGGTCAACGGCGAGCGGCTGCCGATCTGGGCGGCCGATTACGTGCTGGCCGACTACGGGCATGGTGCCGTCATGGCCGTACCCGCGCACGACCAGCGCGACCTCGACTTCGCCCGCGAGTTCGGCCTGCCCGTGCGGATCGTCGTCGACCCGACGGCCGGGGTCGAGGCGGACGCCGACGGCACCATCGCCGACCTCGCAGCGCTCGACCCCGCAGTCACCGGCGTCGCCCTGGCGGGCGAGGGCACCCTGATCAACTCGGGCTCGCTGAACGGCCTCAGCAAGGCGGAGGCGATCGCTCGGATCATCGAGGAGTTGGGCGCCTCCGGCCTC
>JAGQTK010000439.1 GCA_020439065.1 Microthrixaceae bacterium | reverse complement strand
ACCTAGAAACGCTGCTAGAGGAATACGATCGTCTTCAGCACCGCTTCGAGGCGGCCGGCGGCTATGATCTCGATCATCGCGTCGATTCGGTGCTCTCCGGTCTCGGCTTCACCGAAGAACAGTTCGAAGACCGCGTGCATTTCCTGTCAGGCGGACAAAAGACGCGCGTCGCCTTGGCGAAAGCGCTCCTGGCTGATCCGGATCTGCTCCTGCTCGACGAGCCGACCAACCACCTCGATCTTGCGATGCTGGAATGGCTCGAAACCTTCCTGCGCGGCTGGAACGGCGCATGCCTGATCGTTTCCCACGATCGCTACTTCCTCGATCGCGTCACGACCCGAACGCTAGAAGTTGCTTTCGGCACGCTTGAGGACTACCCCGCCCCCTACTCGCGCTTCCTCAATCTCCGCGAAGAGCGTTACGAGCGTCGGGTGAAGGAATACGAGGAACAGCAGGAATTCATCGCGCGAACCGAGGAGTTCATTCGCAAGTACAAGGCGGGCCAACGCAGCCGCGAAGCGAAAGGACGC
>JAGQTK010000438.1 GCA_020439065.1 Microthrixaceae bacterium | reverse complement strand
CCTACGCTGGGGCATGCAGATTCCCGACGCCTACTTCAAGAGGCTCGACCCGAACGCACAGCTGCCCGTCTATCAGACGCAGACCGCCGCCGGTCTCGATCTTGCCGTGTGCCTGCCGCGCGGCGACTTCACCGCGCCGGGTGTCATCATCGAGCCCATCCACAAGGGCGGGAGCATCCTCAAGCTTCCCTGCGGCTTCGCCTGCGCCATCCCCGTCGGGTTCGAGGGACAGGTCCGCCCTCGCTCGGGCCTCGCCACCAAGCACGGCATCACCATCCCCAACGCCCCCGGCACCGTCGACAGCGACTATCGCGGCGAAATGTTCGTCGCCCTCATCAACCTCGGCAACGAGCCCTTCACGATCCGTCACGGCGACCGCGTCGCCCAGCTCGTCATCGCACCGGTCGCGTACATCCGCACGCACGAGGTCGACGACCTCGATGTCACCGCTCGCGGCGCCGGCGGCTTCGGCTCGACCGGCGGTCACGGGTTTCGCTAAACCTTCACGCTCCCATCACAAACCACGTCAATA
>JAGQTK010000437.1 GCA_020439065.1 Microthrixaceae bacterium | reverse complement strand
CCGGGGCGATCCTGTTCGTCGGCCGGATCGTCGATCCCCGGTAGCCGTCAGGCTAGCGCAGGCCGACCCGGCTGAGCAGCCGGTGCAGGTGGACGCGGTCGACCCCGGCGGCGCGGGCGGCGGCGCTGACGTTGCCGCGGTGGGCGGCGAGGAGCTCCTCGAGGTAGCGGCGCTCGACGTGGCGGACCCAGCGCTCGCGGACCGCGCGCAGCGGCTGGGTGACGTCGATCGTCGGGGCGTCCGAGCTGGTCGAGGTGGTCGCGCGCTCCTGGCGCACGATGCAGGCCTCGACGTAGTTGCGCAGCTCGCGGACGTTGCCGGGCCAGCCGTGGCGCAGCAGCTCCGGCAGCAGCTCGCCGCCGGCCAGCGCGCGCGCCATGGGCGAGCGGCGATCGCCGAGGTCGTCGAGGATCGCCTCGACCAGGACCGGGATGTCGCTGGTGCGCTCGCGCAGCGGCGGCAGGTTGATCACGAGCACGGCGAGGCGGAAGTACAGATCGGTGCGGAAGCGCCGCGCGTTGACCTCGGCGCGCAG
>JAGQTK010000436.1 GCA_020439065.1 Microthrixaceae bacterium | reverse complement strand
ATGAAGCGCTCGATATAATCATCAGCCGGGTTCAACAGGATATCCTGGCTATTGCCCTTCTGGATGATCGAGCCATCGCGCAGGATGACGATCTGGTCACCTAGTCGCAGTGCTTCATCCAAATCATGGGTGATGAACACGATGGTCTTCCTGAGTTCCTTCTGCAGATCGAGCAGCATGGTCTGCATGTCGGTGCGGATCAGCGGATCGAGCGCCGAGTAGGCCTCGTCCATGAGCAGGATGGCGGAATCGTTGGAAAGCGCCCGGGCCAGGCCGACACGCTGCTGCATGCCGCCGGATAGCTCGTGCGGATAGCGTGCCTCAAAGCCCTGAAGCCCCACCCGCTCGATCCAGCGCATGCCGGTATCACGCGCCTTGGCCTTGTCGACGCCACGCACTTCGAGCCCGAAGATCACGTTGTCGATGACAGTGCGGTGTGGCAGCAGCGCAAAACGTTGGAACACCATGGCGGTGCCCGCGCGGCGGAAGTCGCGGAGTTCGAGTTCCGACATGTCGAGGACATTCTTGCCGTCGACC
>JAGQTK010000435.1 GCA_020439065.1 Microthrixaceae bacterium | reverse complement strand
CATCGAGGGCGTGCGTGCAGACCTCGCGCAGCGTCGCAGCCAGCTGAGCCTCGAGGACCTCAAGGAGCGGGCGGCCCGGGCCCTGGACCCGCGTGATGCGGTCGCCGCCCTGCGTCAGGGTGAGGTCGGCGTCAAGGTCATCGCCGAGGTCAAGCGGAGCAGTCCGAGCAAGGGTGCGCTGGCGATGATCGCCGATCCGGCCGGCTTGGCTCGCGATTACGAGGCGGGCGGCGCCAGGGCGATCAGCGTGCTGACCGAGCAGCGCCGCTTCGGCGGCAGCCTGGAGGATCTCGTGGCGGTCCGCGCCGCGGTCGACATCCCGGTGCTGCGCAAGGACTTCATCGTCGACGCCTATCAGCTCTGGGAGGCCCGGGCGCACGGCGCGGACCTCGTGCTGCTCATCGTGGCGGCGCTGGAGCAGGAGGTGCTGGTCGGGCTGCTGGAGCGCACCCAGTCCCTGGGCACGCACGCGCTCGTCGAGGTCCACGATGAGGACGAGGCGGCCCGCGCGGTCGCCGCGGGCGCCAGCATCATCGGCG
>JAGQTK010000434.1 GCA_020439065.1 Microthrixaceae bacterium | reverse complement strand
CCCTGGATGCCGGCGATGCGCATCAGCCGGGCGACCTGGTCCCGGCCGATGTCATAACCGGCCCGACGTGCGGCTTTCCACAGCTTGCGGGCACCGTAGACCCGGTAGTTGTCCGTCCACAGCCCGACCAGGGCGGTGACCAGGACCAGATCGCGCACCGCCCGCGCCGAGGGCGGGCGCGAACGGGCCGCGTAGTAGGTGCTCGGGGCCATCCGCAGCCCTGCTGAGGACAGGACACTGCAGATGGGCTCGACCCCGAATTCGGCCCGGTTGGCCTCGATGAAGGCCACTACTTCTTGTGTTGGCGGTCGAGCTCCGCCCCGAAGAAGCTCGCCGCTCGTTTCAAAATCTCGTTGGCGCGCTTGAGTTCTCGGTTCTCCTGCTCGAGTTCCTTGATTCTGCGGGACTCCGCACTGGACACCCCGGGGGCACAGCCCTCGTCGATATCGGCCTGGCGCACCCACGACCGGACGGACTCGACCCCGTAGCCCAGTTGGCCGGCCACCCGCTGGATCGTTCCGTGCTCGCTGCCCAACTCCGTG
>JAGQTK010000433.1 GCA_020439065.1 Microthrixaceae bacterium | reverse complement strand
ACTCCTTCACCCGACGCTCGTAGCGCTCCTCGCGGAGGTTGAGGAAGCGCGAGTAGGGGGCGGGGTAGTCTTCGAGCGTGCCGAAGGCAACTTCCAGCGTTCGGGTCGTGACGCGATCGAGGAAGTAGCGATCGTGGGAAACGATCAGGCACGCGCCGTTCCACCCGCGAAGGAAGGTTTCGAGCCATTCCAGCATCGCGAGATCGAGGTGGTTGGTCGGCTCGTCGAGCAGGAGCAGATCCGGATCGGCCAGGAGCGCTTTCGCGAGGGCGACGCGGGTCTTCTGTCCGCCCGACAGGAAATGCACGCGGTCTTCGAATTGCTCTTCGGTGAAGCCGAG
Organism: Microthrixaceae bacterium; assembly: GCA_020439065.1. Classification (GTDB taxonomy): domain Bacteria; phylum Actinomycetota; class Actinomycetes; order Actinomycetales; family Microbacteriaceae; genus Microbacterium. The sequence continues at coordinate 203 of JAGQTK010000433.1, read as the reverse complement.
ACCGGACAGCACTGAATCGACGCGATGATCGAGATCGTAGCCGCCGGCCGCCTCGAAGCGGTGCTGAAGACGATCGTATTCCTCCAGCAGCGTTTCCAGGTCGTCGGTCGCCTCGCCCATCGCGAGTTCGATCTCGCGCATGCGCTCGCCCATTTTCAGGATGTCGTCGAACGCGGTGAAGGCTTCCTCGCGGACGGTGCGCG
>JAGQTK010000432.1 GCA_020439065.1 Microthrixaceae bacterium | reverse complement strand
CCTTCGGGGCAACGGTGGACGTGGTTTGTCCACAGGCTTGCGCACACTCAGTGGATGGTCCGCACAGCAAATGTGGAGAAAGCGGTGGACAACCGCCACCTGCCTGTGGGGACCACGACCTTGTGGGGAGGGGACCACGGCTCAGCGAGATTGCTGCTTGATCCGCCCGGTGAGTTCGGTGACGTTGTTGTAGATCGCGCGCCGCTCGGCCATCAGCTGGCCGATCTTCTTGTTGGCGTGCATGACCGTCGTGTGGTCCTTGTTGAATTCCTTGCCGATCTCGGGCAGGGACATCGAGGTGAGCTCGCGGCACAGGTACATCGCGATCTGGCGCGCGTTGACCAGGACCCGTGAACGGGACGAGCCGCGCAGGTCGTCGAGGGTGAGCCCGAAGTAGGACGCCGTCTGCGCCATGATCGTCGCGCTCGTGATTTCCCCGCCCTCGGTGGGGATGAGGTCACGCAGGACGATCTCGGCCAGGGCGAGGTCGACCGGCTGGCGGTTCAGGTTGGCGAAGGCCGTCACCCGGATGAGGGCGCCCTC
>JAGQTK010000431.1 GCA_020439065.1 Microthrixaceae bacterium | reverse complement strand
AGCCCGGTCCGGGCAGCGATATTCGGTTCGTGCCCGGCCTCGCGCAGCGCCGCGCAGAGCGGCGCGGTACGCCGATCCTGCCAGACGATCGCATTGTGAAGCGCCCGGCCGCTGTCGCGCTCCCATATCACGGTGGTCTCGCGCTGATTGGTTATCCCGATCCCGGCCAGTGCCCCCTCGGAAACACCGCATCGCTCCAGCACCTCGCGGCAAACCTGAAGCGTGCTCGTCCAGATCTCCTCGGGGTCGTGCTCCACCCAGCCCGCATCGGGATAGATCTGGGCGAATTCGCGCTGCGCGATGCCAAGCACCTCCATCGCCGCGCCGAACAGGATCGCGCGGCTCGACGTGGTGCCTTGGTCGATGGCCAGTATGTATGTCATTGCCGCCCTCGTGTTGCGCCGTCAGTGCCGATCCTAGCGCGCCCGACGCCGGTGCCGCCAGCCCCGGATACGACGGACGGCATCGCAGTTTTCTTCGCTGCACTGCAACATCCCCTTGATCCCGTTCGGGTTTGCGGAGAAACTCGGCCGCGAACCGGTAC
>JAGQTK010000430.1 GCA_020439065.1 Microthrixaceae bacterium | reverse complement strand
CACGGTGCAGCGCGTCGCTCGCCAACTCGGCTACGGCGTGGAATCGGTGCGCACCTGGGTCCGCCAGGCCGACATCGACGAAGGCCTGGCTCCTGGGGTGAGCACCTCGGAGTCAAAGAAGGTGCAGGAACTCGAACAGGAGATCCGAGAACTCAAGCGTGCCAACGAGATCCTGAAACGAGCAGCGAGTTTCTTCGGGGCGGAGCTCGACCGCCAACACAAGAAATAGTCGACTTCATCGACGCCCACCGCGAGGAGTTCGGGGTCGAGCCCATCTGCACTGTCCTGCGATCAGCAGGGGTGTCGGTGGCCCCGAGCACCTATTACGCGGCCAAGTCGCGCGGCCCGTCCCAGCGGGCCTGCCGCGACGCGGTCCTGGGTCCAGCCCTGGTCGAGCTGTGGAAGGACAACTACTGCGTCTACGGGGCCCACAAGATGTGGAAAACAGCACGTCGGGCCGGTCACGACGTGGGCCGCGATCAGGTTGCCCGGCTGATGCGGGCCGCCGGCATCGAAGGGGTACGCCGGGGCAAGCGGGTCCGCACC
>JAGQTK010000042.1 GCA_020439065.1 Microthrixaceae bacterium | reverse complement strand
AGACCGGCGCACAGATCTCGATCGAGGAAGACGGCACAGTCTACATCGGCGCAACCGATGGCCCCTCGGCCGAGGCCGCCCGCGCGCAGGTCAACGCCATCGCGAACCCGACCAACCCCGAGGTTGGCGAGCAGTTCCTGGGCACGGTCGTGAAGATCGCCACCTTCGGTGCGTTCGTCTCGCTGCTGCCCGGCAAGGACGGCCTGCTGCACGTCAGCGAGGTCCGCAAGCTCGCCGGCGGCAAGCGCGTCGAGAACGTCGAGGACGTGCTCGGCGTCGGCCAGAAGATCCTCGTGCGCATCACCAAGATCGACGACCGCGGCAAGCTCTCGCTTGAGCCCGTCGTGGAAGAGGCGCAGGCCGAGGCCGCTGAGGCCGCTGAGGTCACGACCGAGGCGTGACCGCACGATCCTGACGCCCCGGTGCCCTCGTTGAGGGGGCGCCGGGGCGTTTTCGTGCTCCCGAGACCAAAACGTTATGAAATCTCGCGGCTGGCGTCTCGCGTGCACGCATGCGCGCTCCTGCGGGTGCTTTACCCTCGGAAGTACGTGCCGGGGGGCGCGTGGCAGACGATGGGTGCTCCCGGCGAGATGGTCCGCCGCGAGGCGTAAGGGGGTTGGGATGGGTGCGTTCCGCGCTGATGCTCCCGCCGAGAGCGGGGCGCCGCGGGCGCGCGCGCAGTCTGCGCAGCCGCATCCCTCCACGCCCATCCCCGTGCAAGGACCGGGCGTCGGCGAGGGTGTGCGCACCGTCCTCGGCGAGACCGGGCTACGGGTGTTCCCGCTCATCCTCGGCGGTTCGGAGTTCGGTTGGAACCTCGGGCAGCCGCGCAGTAGCGCCGTGCTCGACCGCTACGTCGAGCTCGGCGGCAACATGGTGCAGACCGCAGACAGTTTTGCCGGCGGGCGGAGCGAATACATCATCGGGCAGTGGCTGCGCGGTCGCGGCCTGCGCGATTCGATCGTGCTCGCCACCCGCGTCGGCGGGCACGCCGACAGCCCGGGACTCGGCTCGGTCAACCTCGTCCGCGCGGTCGAGGCATCCCTCACCCGACTCGGCACCGACCGCATCGACGTGCTCTACCTCGATGGCCAAGACACGAGCGCCAACCTCGAAGACACCCTCGCCACGTGCGAGTGGCTGCGCGACTCGGGCAAGGTGCGCTTTCTCGCGGCCTCCCGCTTCAGCGCGGAACGCCTCGTCGAGGCGCGCATCCTCGTCTCAGCGGGCTACCCGCGGATCTCGGTGCTCGAGACGCACTACAGCCTCCTGAACCGCGGGCCGTTCGAGGGCGATCTGCGCCTGGTCACCGGGGCGCAGGGGATGGCGGTGACGCCGACGCACTCGCTCGAACACGGGTTCCTCTCGGGCCGGCACCGCACCCGCGCTCGCCTGGGCGAGAGTGCGCGCAGCGCGCAGCTGCGCAGCAACCTCAACCGGCGCGGTACCCGCGTGCTGCGGGCGATGGATGCGGTTGCAGCCGAGCACGGTGTGGCCGTCGCCGCCATCGCGCTGGCGTGGGTGCTCACCCAGCGCGGCGTCGCGGCGCCGATCGTCAGCGCGTTCCAGACCGAGCATGTCGACGAGCTGGTGCAGGGGGTGGGCGTGCGCCTGAGCCGCGCGAACCTGGCCGACCTGGCGCGCGCGGGGGAGTAGTCGCGGGCAGTGCCGGGGCGGTCCTCGCCGAGCGCCGGGGCCTGGCATAGAGTGGAAGTGCCCTCCGGGGGGCACGCACCGCCCGACGACGAAGTGAGCATCTTGACCAATTACCTCTATCTGGTGCGCCATGGCGAGCAGCAGGACGCGGAATATGGCCTGGCCGACGGACCCCTCTCCCCGCGTGGGCAGCGGCAGGCCGCCCTCATCGCCGATCGCCTCAGCGGGGTGCCGCTCAACCACGTCTGGCACTCGCCGCTGCAACGGGCCACCGACACCGCGCGCATCGTTGCCGAGCGGATGCCGGCGATCACCGTCGAGCCGTCGTCGCTGCTGTTCGACTGCGTCCCCACCGGCATGACGCCCGAGACCCCGGCAATCTACGAGCCCTTCTTCGGCTCGATCACCGAGGCAGAGATCGAGGCGGGCACCGCGCAGATGGCGGATGCGGTGAGCGAGTTTCTCGTCCGCAGCGCCGACGAGGCCCACGACCTCGTGATCACACACAACTTCGTGATCGCCTGGTTTGTGCGGGAGGTGCTCGGTGCGCCGCAGTGGCGCTGGATGACCCTGAACCAGGCGCACTGCGGGCTGACCGTCCTCGCGCAGCGCCCCGGTCGACCGTGGAGCCTGCTGACGCACAACGACCTGGCGCACCTGCCGTTCGAACTGCGCACGGGACTGCCCGAGGTGCTGCCGGTCTGACGGGCTGCGGTTCCGCGGGTCAGTCCTGCGCCGCGGTCAGGGGTTTGCCGTACCAGCGGGTCGCGTTCGAATTGTCGTTGTAGGGCTCGATCGGCACGAAGCCGCTACTGGCGTACAGGCCGCCGGCGGCCTCCAGCGTGTGGTGCGTATCGAGCACGAGCTCGCGTGCCCCGAGGTCCCGGGCATGCCGTTCGAGTGCGTCCAGCATTGCGCGGCCCCAGCCGTGCCCGCGCGTCTCGGGGCGGAGGTAGAGGTGCTTCACCTCGTAGCGGGTGCCGAGCGGTCCGTCATCGATGCGTCGGATGCCGCCGCACCCCACGGCGCGCACCTCTCCGCCGGCCACCCCGGCGATCGCGGCGTCCGCGATGAGGAACACGCCGGCGGGGGGCTCGAACGCTGCAGGGTCGGGGAACACGGTGCGATAACCGCCTTGGTTCGGGGGAAAGGTCTGCGCGCGAATCGCGAAGTACTCGGTGAGCAGTTCGTGGGCGTCGGCGGCGTCGGGTGAGGACTGGCGGAATACGACCATGGGGCGAGCATAGCGAGCGCCGACAGCACGGGCGAGCGTGCGTTGCGCGCGTGGCGCGCCCCGAAGCCACGCCAAGCCCGCCGCGTAGACTGGCGGTATGACCACACGCGTGGCCCTCGTCGGCGCCTCAGGAAAACTCGGATCGATCATTCGTGCCGTGATCGCGGAGGAGCCGGGCTTCGAAGTGTGCGCGCTGCTGGGGTCGAAGAGCCAGTTGAGCGAGATCGACGGGGCCGATCTGGTGGTCGACGTGTCGACGCCGGCGTCGAGCGTCGACGTCGTTCGCGCGGCGGTGGAGCGCGGCATCCCGATCCTCGTCGGCACCTCCGGCTGGTCGGCGGAGCGGATCGCGCTGGTGCGCCCGCTGGCCGAGGCATCCGGTTCGCCCGCGGTGTTCATCCCCAACTTCTCGCTCGGATCGGTCATCGGCACGGCGCTCGCCGCCGCGGCGGCGCCGTATTTCCCGTCGATCGAGATCGTCGAGACGCACCAGAGCACGAAGATCGACTCGCCGAGCGGCACCGCCGTGCGCACCGCCGAGCTGATGGCCGACGCCCGCGGCGCGATCGGCCCCGTGGAGGCCCCGCACGTCGACCAGCGCGCCCGCGGACAGCAGGTCTCGAGCATCCCGATCCACTCGCTGCGTATCCACGGCGTCGCCGCCCGCCAGCAGGTGATCTTCGGCGCCGCCGGCGAGACGCTCACCATCGCGCACGACACCACCACCCCCGCCGCAGCCTACGCGCCGGGCATCAGCCTCGCGCTGCGCGAGACGATGCGCGCGAGCGGTGTCGTCGTGGGGCTTGACAGCTTCTTGCACATCGGCCTGCACGTGGGCGGCACCCGCGCCGGAGCGGATGTTGATGAGGGCGCCGCCGAGGGACAGGTTGGCGGCGCGTTTCCCGCATGAGTGCCCGCATCGGCGTCGTCATCATGGCGGCATTGCTCGCCCTGTACATCGTGCTGGTGGGCTGGCGGGCGGTCGCGCTCGTGGGCACCGGCGATCCCGTGGCCGTCATCATGGGCGTCGTGCTCATCGTGCTGCCGTTGGTGGCCGCCTGGGGACTCGTCCGCGAGCTGCGCTTCGGCGCGTCGGCGGCCCGGCTGGGCAGGCGGCTCGAGAGCGAGGGCGCGCTGCCGGATGATGCCGTGCACGTCCGGGTGAGCGGGCGCGTGCTGCGAGACGATGCGGATGCCGTGTTCCCGCGGTACCGCGACGACGTGCAGGCGCACCCGGATGACTGGCGCGCCTGGTACCGGCTCGGGATCGCGTATGACGCGGCCGGCGACCGCAAGCGCGCCCGCGCCGCGGTCCGGCGGGCGATCACGCTCGAGCGTGCCGCGCGGTGACGGGGCCACTCGCCGCGACGAGCGCGGGCCGGCCGGCGGCTATGCGGCCTCCGGCGCGACCGCGTCCCTGACGGCCTCCTCCACGGTGGCGTGCGTGAAGGTGAACCCGGACGCCTGCAGCGCCGCGGGCACCACGTGCGCGTCGGCGAGCAACAGGCCGTCGGCCATGTCGCGGCCGAGTGCGAGGCGCAGCGCACACGCGGGCGCCCGCAGCAGGTAGGGACGGTTCAGCGCGATGGCCAGGGCGAAGCCGAGGTCGTTCGCGCTCGCGCGCGTGGGCCCCGCGAGGTTCACCGGTCCATCGATCTCGTGCGCGTGCGTGCTGCCGGCGCGTGCATCGGCCCCGCCCGTGGGGTGCGCCCCGAGGGCCCGGGCCAGCAGATGCGAAATCGCACGGACTTCGTCGGTGAGCGAGATCCACGGCATCGCCTGGGTGCCGCGCCCGAGCGGCCCGGCCAGGCCGAGGCGGGTGAGGCGCATCATCGGTGCCAGCACCCCCGTGGGGTGCACGATCGGCGAGGTGCGAAGCAGTACGGTGCGAGCGTGCGGACCTGCCCCGCGGGCCGCAGCCTCCCACTGCCCCACGAGGCCCGCGAGAAAGCCCCGGCCGGGGGCCGCCGCCTCGTCGAGGCGCACACCGGGTTGCGAGCCGTAGTAGCCCACCGCCGAAGCGCTGAGAAACACGGGGGCCTCGGCGCCGAGCGCGCGGATCGCGCGCGCGAGCGTCGTCGTCGGGCGCAGTCGCGAGCGCAGGAGCTCCCGTCGGTAGGCGGGGGTCCACGGCAGACGACCGATGCTGGCGCCGCCGAGCGAGACCACCGCGGCCGCGCCGCCCAGCACCGCAGGGTCGAGCGGGCGCTCGTCCGTCAGCCACTCGTGCTCCTGCGCGCTGCGGGCCGGGCGGCGCACCAGCGTGTGCACCTCGACGTGATCGGCGCGCAGGCGCTCTACGAGCGCGCTCCCGACCAGGCCGGATGCCCCCGCCACCACCACGCGCCGACGGGCGGCGTGTGGTGGTGTGGCGGCCGGCCGCGCGGGATCAGGCAAGCGTCGCCTCGAGGGTGATCGGGACGCCGGCGAGGGCCTTCGAGACCGGGCAGTTCACCTTGGCGTCGCTCGCGATCCGGGCGAAGTCCTCGGCCGTGAGACCGGGAACGCTCGCGGTGACCCGCAGGTGACTGCCGGTGATGCCGGTGCCGGGCTTGAACGTCACGGCGGCGGTCGCCTCGACCTTCTCCGGGGGAGTGCCGTTGCTCGTGAGCGCATTGGAGAGGGCCATCGAGAAGCACGCCGCGTGCGCGCCGGCGAGCAGTTCTTCGGGCGTCGTGGTGGTGGTGGATCCCTCGGAGCGGGCCTTCCAGTTCACGTCGAAGGTGCCCGCGCCCGAGGTGTCAAGCCGCACGGTTCCGGAGCCCGCGGTCAGCGAACCCTGCCACACGGTGGTTGCTTCACTCGTCACAGTCATTGTTCCTCCAAGGTGTCGGCCCCGCGCGGACGCGCGGGATCAGGGCCAGCCTAGGGCGCTCGGCGGCGGAGCGCAGGGGGCACACCCGGCGTGCCACCCGCACATGCGCGGAGCCCGCGCGGGTGCTCCCTCAGGCGCCGTCCCGACCGAGCACGCGCTCCAGCTCGAACTCCACCACGGCCCGGCCGGGGATCCCGCCGAAGCGTGTGGTGATGACGCCGTCCTGGTCGAGGATGAGCGTGGTGGGCGTCTGCAACACCTGGAAGCGCTTGGCGAGGTCGGGACGATGGGTGAGGTCGACATCGAGGTGTGTGACGCCATCGTGCGCGTCGGCCACCTCGCCGAGCTCGTCATGCACCGCGGCGCACCGCGGGCAGAAGTCGGTGGAGAACTGCAGGATGGTGGCGCGCTCGCCGAGGGCATCGTCGCCCACGAGTTCCGGTCCCACCACATCGGCCGGACGCACCCGGTGGGCCCGGCTGTGGAGGGTGCGCAGCGTGAGTCCGAGCGCAAGTGTCAGAACCAGCAGCACGGCGATGCCGATCAGCGCGGCCGGGACATTCATAAGCAATGAACCTACCCTGTGAAGGGGCTGAGAGCGCAACCAGTTCTCGTTCGGGTGCGACCGCGGGGCCGCCGGGGGCGGGTTCGTGATGCCGACTAAGGTGGATGGCGTGAGCGACGCAACTGAGCCCCAGGCATCCGAGATCGAGTTTCGCAGCGACGTGACCGTCGAGCTGGTGCGCGCGAGCGCATCGGATGCCGACGTGCTGTTCGCGGCGCGCGTGTCGACCCAGGGGGAGCAGACGCTGGAGGCCGCGCAGGCCGGCACCGAGGCATCCGCCCGCGACCGTGGCCTGATCAACTACCTGATGCGCGACCGCCACGGCTCGCCGTTCGAGCACAACTCGATGACCTTCTACGTGCAGGCGCCGATCTTCGTGTTCCGGGAGTTCATGCGCCACCGGATGGCGTCGTACAACGAGGAGTCGGGTCGCTACCGCGAGCTGCGCCCCGTCTTCTACGTCCCCGGCGCCGATCGGCGGCTGCTGCAGGTCGGCAAGCCCGGCGCGTACGAGTTTCACGAGGGCACCCCCGAGCAGACCGCACTGGTGGATCGGGTGACGCGCGAGGCATCCGTTCGCGCCTTCGAGTCGTACCAGGAGATGCTGCGGGCCGGCGTCGCGCGCGAGGTCGCCCGCATCGTGTTGCCGCTGAACATCTTCTCGTCGATGTACGTGACGGTGAACTCGCGGTCGCTGATGAACTTCCTCTCGCTGCGCACGCGGCACGAGGGCACGCACTTCCCGTCGTTCCCGCAGCGCGAGATCGAGATGTGCGCCGAGAAGATGGAGGCGCAGTGGCGGGAGCTCATGCCGCTGACCCACGCCGCCTTCAACGCCAACGGGCGCGTCGCGCCGTAACGGCCATGGCGAAGACTGCGCTCATCACCGGCGCGAGCTCCGGGCTTGGTGCGGAGTTCGCGTGGCAGCTGGCCGCCATGGGCGCCGATCTGATCCTCGTCGCCCGCGACCGCGATGCGCTCACGGCACTCGCCCGCCAGATCGGCGCGCGGCACGGCGTGGTGTGCGAGGTGCTCGTCGCAGACCTCCTGAAACCGCGCCACCTCGCGCGCGTGGTCGCCAGGCTGCACGACGACGAGCAGCCGGTCGAGGTGCTGGTGAACAACGCCGGGTTCGGGCTGCCGCTGGATTTCGCGGGCAACGACATCGAGGACGAGGTCGACCACCTGCGCCTGCACGTCGAGGTGCCGATGCGCCTGACCCACGCCGCGCTGCGCGGGATGCTCGGGCGGGGCAGCGGCCGCATCATCAACACGGCTTCCATCGCCGGGTTCATCCCGCGAAGCACCTACGGGGCGTGCAAGGGGTGGCTGATCAGCTTCAGCCGCTGGGCCAACGGCGAATACTCGGGCCGGGGCGTCACGGTCACGGCCGTGTGCCCGGGGTTTGTGCACACCGACTTTCACGAGCGGCTCGGGCTGCCCAAGGGCCAGGAGGGCATCCCCGCCGCGCTCTGGCTGGAGCCGAAGCCGACCGTCGCCGCGGCGCTGCGCGACGCCGCGCGCGGCCGTGCCGTGTCGATCCCGTCGCTGCGCTACAAGCTCATCGCGGCGCTCACGAGGCTCGTTCCGCCGAACGTGCTCGCGAGCGCCGGCAAGCGCGGGCGCTGAGGAACGCCCCGGAGCCGATACGCTGGGGGGGTGACTTCTTCGGTAAACCCCTTTGGACAGGTTCTTGTAGCGCTCGTCACGCCGTTCACGGCCGACGGCGAGGTCGATTGGCCAGCGGTCGAGAAGCACATGGATGACGTCATCTCGGCCGGCGCCGATGGCATCGTCGTCACCGGCACCACGGGTGAGACCTCGACGCTCACCGACCCCGAGAAGATCCGCCTCGTCGAGGTCGGAAAAGACGTCTCGGGCGGCCGGGCAGCCGTCATCACCGGCGGCGGCTCGAATGAGACCGCGCACGCGATCGAGCTGTACAAGGCGAGCGAGAAGGCCGGCGCCGACGGCATCATGATCGTCACGCCGTACTACAACAAGCCCACACAGGCCGGCATCCTCACCCACTTCCGCCTCGTGGCCGACGCGACCGATCTGCCCGTGATCGTGTACGACATCCCCGGCCGCACGGGCGTCGAGGTCAAGTACGAGACGATCGTCCGCCTCGCGAACCACCCGAACATCCTCGCCGTGAAAGACGCCAAGGGCGACTTCGCGGAGGTCAGCCGCGTGCTGAACGAGACCGACCTCATGTACTTCTCGGGCGATGACTCGAACGCGCTGCCGCACATGGCGATCGGTGCCACCGGCCTGATCGGCGTGACCGGCAACATCGCCGCGGCCCCGTACCGCACCATGGTGGATGCCGTGAACCGCGGCGATCTCGCATCGGCGACGGCTGCGCACAAGGCCCTCGAGCCCCTCGTTCGCGCGACGATGACGCACATCCCGGCCACGGTCGCGGTGAAGTACATCCTGCACGGCCTCGGCCGTATCGGCAGCCCCCGGGTTCGCCTGCCCCTCGTCGGCCCCGAAGACTGGGAAGCCGCCAAGATCGAGGACGAGCTCGCGCTCGTCAGCGGAATCGAAGGAGTCGACTTCCGCAACTTCCGCCCCGACCGCAATGCGGCCGCGGGCGGCGCCCTGCCCCGAGTGCACGGCACCACACGCTGATCCCGCACGGCGCGCCACCGCGCCCACGACCGGCTGATCCTCTAGGAGGCGCCATTCATGGCTGAAACGATCTACGACCCGCCCGCACTCGCGAAGGGCACCCTGCGCGTCACCCCGCTCGGGGGGCTCGGTGAGGTCGGTCGCAACATGACCGTGTTCGAGTACGAGGGCAAGCTGCTCATCGTCGACTGCGGCGTCCTGTTCCCCGAGGAGCACCAGCCTGGGGTCGACCTCATCCTCCCCGACATGGCGCCGATCAAGGACCGCCTCGATGACATCGTCGGCGTCGTGCTCACGCACGGGCACGAGGACCACATCGGCGGCGTGCCGTACCTGCTGCGCTTGAAGAGCGACATCCCACTGATCGGCTCGGGGCTCACGCTCGCGCTGATCGAGGCAAAGCTCAAAGAGCACCGCATCAAGCCCTACACGCTGACGGTCAAGGAGGGCGATCACGAGACGATCGGCCCGTTCGAGCTGGAGTTCATCGCGGTGAACCACTCGATCCCCGACGCGCTCGCGGTCGCCATCCGCACCCCCGCGGGGCTCGCGCTGGCCACCGGCGACTTCAAGATGGATCAGCTGCCGCTGGATGGCCGGCTCACCGATCTGCGCGCCTTCGCGCGCCTCGGCGAGGAGGGCATCGACCTCTTCCTCGTCGACTCCACCAACGCCGACGTGCCCGGCTTCACCCCGGCCGAGCGCGCGATCGGCCCGGTGCTCGAGCAGGTCATCGCCGCCGCGCCGCGCCGCGTGATCGTGGCGAGCTTCTCGAGTCACGTGCACCGCGTGCAGCAGGTGCTGGATGCCGCAGCCGCCCACGGGCGACGCGTCGCCCTCCTGGGCCGCTCGATGGTGCGCAACATGACCATCGCGGCAGACCTCGGCTACCTCAACGTCCCCGAGGGCGTCCTGATCGACTACAAGAAGGCGCAGCACCTTCCCGACGACAAGATCGTGTTCATGTCCACCGGCTCGCAGGGCGAGCCGATGGCCGTGCTCAGCCGGATGGCCAACCAGGAGCACGCGATCGAGGTCGGCCCAGGCGACACCGTGATCCTCGCCTCCAGCCTGATCCCGGGCAACGAGAACGCCGTCTACCGGGTGATCGACGGCCTCACCAAGCTCGGCGCCAACGTCGTGCACAAGGGCAATGCCAAGGTGCACGTCTCGGGGCACGCCGCCGCCGGCGAGCTGCTGTACTGCTACAACATCCTGCAGCCGCGCAACGTGCTGCCCGTGCACGGCGAGTACCGCCACCTGATCGCGAACGCGAAGCTCGCGCAAGACACGGGGATCGCGCCCGAGCGCACAATCATCGCCGAGAACGGCACGGTCATGGATCTGCGCGACGGTGACGTGGAGGTGGTCGGCCAGCTCGACCTCGGCTTCGTCTACGTGGACGGCAAGACGGTGGGCGAGCTCACCGATTCCGACCTCAAGGACCGCCGCATCCTCGCCGAGGAGGGCTTCATCTCGGTCATCTGCGTCGTCGATCGCGAGAGCGGCAAGCTCATCGCGGGCCCCGAGATCAGCTCGCGCGGTTTCGCGGAGGCCGACCACGTGTTCGAGTCGATCAAGCCCAAGATCGTGGCGGCGCTGGACGAGGCATCCGGCAACGGTGTGCGCGACACGCACGCGCTCTCGCAGGTGGTGCGCCGCACCGTCGGTCGCTGGGTGAACACCGCCCACCGGCGCCGGCCGATGATCGTGCCGCTCGTCGTCGTCACCTGAGCCCCGGGCGGGCGCGGGGCGGGCGCGGCGGCTGCGGCCGCTTCGGGCGCGGCGGCTTCGGGCGTGCCGGGGGCGATGCGCCCGGGAACCGAGTCGCTGTGGCCGAATGGCCCCGGTGCGACGTAGCGTTGAAGCATGGCTAGGACTTCACCCGCGGCCTCGCGAAAGTCCGCGCCCGCGCGCGGCGGATCTTCGCGGGCATCTGCATCCGCTCCGGCGCCCCGGCGCTACGTCGACGAGGCGGATCGGCCGAGCGCGCTCGTGCGCGCGTGGATGGGCATGGCCCACCTCACCGGCGGCGTGTTCCGTGCCTTCGGGCCGGAGTCGCTGGAGAAGGAACAGCGCCGCGACGGCTTTCCGTTCTTCCTCGTGCTGCTGGCGATCGCCGGTGCGGTCAACGAGTGGTTCTTCATCGGCAACGCGGTGGCCGAGAACATCAGCGCGTTCACCGTTGGCGGCATGGTGGGGCGGGTCGCCTTCATCATGCCCGTCCTGCTGCTCGTGCTCGCCGGCTGGCTCTTCCGGCATCCGGCATCCGTGCACGACAACGGGCGACTGGGCATCGGCTTCGGCCTGCTCGTGATCACGATCGCGGGGTTTTGTCACGTCGCCGGCGGGCGCCCCGCGCCGAGCGAGGGGCTGCCCGCGCTCTCGAAGGCCGGTGGCCTGTTCGGGTGGATGCTGGGGGAGCCGCTCGCGTACCTGCTGACCGCGATCGGCGCCTATGTGGCGCTCGCGCTGCTGTCGATCCTCAGCATCCTGATCATCACGAAGACCCCGCCGAACCGCATCGGTCGCCGGCTCGGCGATCTGTACGGCTGGATGTTCGGCGCCGAGCGCCCGAGCGAGGAGGAGCGCGCCGCGGCGAAGGCCGCCAAGGCTGCCGCCGCGAGCGGCACCGCCGACGGCGACGATGCCGACACGCCCATCGGGGGCCTGCCCTGGTGGCGGCGCAACAGCACCGGGCGCGAGGAGGAGTCCGACGGCTCCCTCGGCTCGCAGGATCTCACCGAACTGCTCGCCCCGACCGCCGAGCCGCCAGCCCCGGGCACGAGCTCCGCCCAGCCGTTCGATCAGCCGGTGGTGCCGGTGGCGGATGCGGTGGCCGCGCCCGCGCCGCGCTTCGAGCCCGAGCACCCCGACGAGTACCCGACCGAGGTGCTGGGCGGTGCGCTCGGCGGCGCCGACGCGGTCGCCGCGGGCCTCGGCGGCCTCGGGGTGACCGGCCTCGGGGCGACGGAACTGCAGGATGACGGTCCCGGCAGCACCGGCATCCTCCCCGGCCTCAGCGGGCTCGGCACGGAGGGGCCCGGCGCGGAGGCGGGTGCGCAGGCGCCGGACGGGCCCGTGCAGCCCTACCGGCTCCCGCCGGCCGCGAGCCTGGTGCCCGGGAAGCCGCACGTGGCTCGGTCTGCGGCGAACGACGATATCGTGCGCGCGATCACCTCGGTGCTCGAGCAGTTCTCCGTCGATGCGCAGGTGACCGGCTTCTCGCGCGGGCCCACCGTGACCCAGTACGAGATCGCGCTCGGCCCCGGCGTGAAGGTGGAGCGGATCACGGCGCTCACGAACAACATCGCCTATGCCGTGGCATCCAATGAGGTGCGCATTCTCGCGCCCATCCCGGGCAAGAGCGCGATCGGCGTCGAGATCCCGAACACCGATCGCGAGATCGTCACGCTCGGTGATGTGCTCCGCTCGCCGGCCGCGACCGGCAGCACGCACCCGATGACGATCGGGGTGGGCAAGGATGTCGGCGGCGGCTACGTCGTCGCAAACCTCGCGAAGATGCCGCACCTGCTTGTGGCGGGCTCCACGGGCTCCGGCAAGTCGAGCTTCGTGAACTCGATGATCACGAGCCTGCTGATGCGCGCGAAGCCCTCCGAGGTGCGGATGGTGCTCATCGACCCGAAGCGCGTCGAGCTCACCTCCTATGGGGGCGTGCCGCACCTGATCACCCCCATCATCACGAACCCGAAGAAGGCCGCCGAGGCGCTGCAGTGGGTCGTG
>JAGQTK010000429.1 GCA_020439065.1 Microthrixaceae bacterium | reverse complement strand
CTTGAGGTCGAAGTAGCCACCCGTGATCTTGGCGATGACCAGATTGGCCCCGAGCACCGTCGCCCCCACCCCGGTTCGCGCTGTGTCTTGTTGGGTGCCAAGCGGCGAAAGAAGGAAGACCCCGGCGAGCATGGTAACGGCGACCATGAGGGCGAGTGCGGGTGTGAGGCGCTTGAACCGGCGTAGGTAGAAGGTCCTGAACCGCAATCGCTCACCTTGAGCCCGTTGGCGGAGCAACATCGCGGTGATGACGAATCCGGAGATCACGAAGAACACGTCGACGCCGACGAAGCCGCCCGGCACCGGCAGCCCCGCATGGAACGCCACGACCATCAACACAGCGACCGCCCGAAGACCTTGGATATGCGGCAGCCGGTTGCTTCCTGCCTCAGGCGCTGGTGTTGACGCGCGAGTCGAACCGGTCCCGTGATGAGAAGTCATTCCAGGTCCTCAGTCAACTTCCGCATTCCTATCGTTTGTGGTGAGGCCAGAGCGGCGCCTGCGGAGCGTAAACATGGAACTTCGTGGGTGCAACGTGTGTGGGGCC
>JAGQTK010000428.1 GCA_020439065.1 Microthrixaceae bacterium | reverse complement strand
GGCGCCCGCGAGGTTCTCGGTGCCGCTGCGGCGATCGCGTTCCTGACCGCCGCCGTGCACCACGGGTTCGAGGGGCAGGCGTGAGCGCACGGCGAGCACGCCGATGCCGGCGGGCGCGCCCACCTTGTGCCCCGCGAGCGAGAGCGCATCGGCTCCGGTGCCCGCGAGTGGTAGCCAGCCGGCGGCCTGCACCGCGTCGAGGTGCAGCGGCACGCGCGCGGCGTTCGTCACGGAGGCCAGTGCCGCGACGTCTTGCACCGTACCGATCTCGTTGTTGGCGTAGCCGATGCTCACGAGCGCCGTCGACGGCCTGATCGCTGCGGCGAGGTCGTCGGCGGAGACGGTGCCCGTGGCATCCACCGGCAGCCGCGTCACCGCGACGCCGTGCACCCGCTCGAGATAGTCGCACGAGGCCAGCACCGCCTCGTGCTCGATCGGTGTGGTGATGACGTGCACGGGGGGCTCGTCGCCCGCGGGGGCCGCGCCTTCGCCGCGTGCGTCGCGGCGGCGCAGGAGCGCGCCGATGGCGAGCCCCTTCACCGCGAGGTTGTC
>JAGQTK010000427.1 GCA_020439065.1 Microthrixaceae bacterium | reverse complement strand
CCCCCGGCACGCTCGTGAAGTGGCACGCGCCCAGCGGACCCGGCGTCCGCGTCGACGAGGGCTACCACGTCGGCATGACGGTTCCCGGGGCGTTCGACTCGCTGGTCGCCAAGATCATCGTGACCGGCGCCGATCGCGACCAGGCCATCGCCCGCTCGCGCCGCGCGCTGGCCGAGCTGCTGATCGAGGGCATGCCCACCGTCGTTCCATTCCACCGGGCGGTGCTCGACGACCCGGCCTACACCGCCCCCGGCGGCGCGTTCGGCGTCCACACCCGGTGGATCGAGACCGAGTTCACCGGCGAGATCGCCCCGTACACCGGCCTGCTCGGTGAGGACGACGACGCGCCGGAGCCCGAGGTCGTCGTCGTGGAGGTCAACGGCAAGCGCGTCGAGGTGAAGCTGCCAGGCGGCTTCGCCGCGCGCCCGGCGCAGGCCAAAACCGCGAAGCGCCCCACCAAGCGCGACCGCGGCGGCAGCAAGGTCTCGGCGCCCAGCGGCAACTCGCTGACGTCGCCGATGCAAGGCACGATCGTCAAGGTCAACGTCGAGG
>JAGQTK010000426.1 GCA_020439065.1 Microthrixaceae bacterium | reverse complement strand
CTGAACGCCTTCGTCGATTCCTTCGTGTGCGGCCTGCGCGCCGGCAACTGACCGGCCCTCAACGGACTTTCGCTGGCGGCCAATCTCGTCTATTGAGCCGGCCATGACCCATCTCATCCTCGCTGCCGCCGGCGGCGCCGTCGGTGCTTCGCTGCGCTATCTGACCGGCATCGCGGCGCTCAGGCTGCTCGGCCCCAATTTCCCGTGGGGCACGCTGATCGTGAACGTGGTCGGTTCCTTTGTCATGGGCCTGTTCATCGCCGCGCTGGCGCGCATGTCGTCCGGCGGCGAGACCCTGCGGGTCTTTGTCGCCACCGGCCTGCTCGGCGGCTTCACCACCTTTTCCGCCTTCTCGCTCGATGTCGCTACCTTGTACGAGCGCGGACAACTGGCCGTCGCCGCGGGCTACGTGCTGGCGAGCGTGACGGCCTCCATCGTTGCGCTGTTCGCCGGCCTGTGGCTGGTGCGCGCGCTGTAGAGGTTCACCATGGCGGGCGTGGAGCAGAAAAAGGTCGACGCAGACGAATCCGGCATGCGGGTCGACCGCTGGTTCA
>JAGQTK010000425.1 GCA_020439065.1 Microthrixaceae bacterium | reverse complement strand
TCGGAGTCGATGCCGACCTGGCCGAAGACCTGCTTCTTGGCGGTCGCGACCCAGACGGAGCCCGGGCCCGTGATCTTGTCGACGCGCGGCACGCTCTCCGTGCCGTAGGCGAGGGCGGCGATCGCGTGGGCGCCACCCATCTTGAAGACGCGATGCACACCGGCGACGCGCGCGGCCATCAGCACCTCGGGTCGGATCGATCCGTCGGGCTGCGGCGGCGTCACCATGATGATCTCGGGCACCTCGACGACCGAGGCCGGGATCGCGTTCATCACGACGGAGGAGGGGTAGACGGCCTTGCCACCCGGCACGTAGAGGCCGACGCGGGCGAGGGGGCGCACGCGCTGGCCCATGAAGCCGCCGCCTTCCTCGCGCATCTCCCAGGAGGAGGGGATGCGCTTGCGGTGGAACTCGCGCACGCGCATGGCGGCCTTGCCGATCGCAGCGCGGTCGGCGCTGTCGACCTTGTCGCAGGCGTCGTCCCACTCGCGGTCCGTCACCTCGAGCGCGGCGAGCGTCGCGCCATCGTATTTCTTCACGAGCGCGAGCAGCGCC
>JAGQTK010000424.1 GCA_020439065.1 Microthrixaceae bacterium | reverse complement strand
AGTCCGTACGTAACGAAAGCGGCCGCTCCAAGGCCTGCTGCTGCCAGCAACACCGTGACGGCGATGAGCCGCGTCCGGATCGAGATGCCCACTACCCTGGCGCCTCCTGGGGGACCCGCAGGCAGTAGCCGAATCCGCGCACCGTCTGGATGAGCGGCGGCGCAAACCGGTCGATCTTCTTCCGAAGGTACGAGATGTACGTCTCCACCACGTTCGCATCACCCTCGAAGTCGTAGTCCCATACGTAGTCCAGGATCTGCTGCTTCGAAAGCACTCGTCTTGGGTTCAGCATCAGGTAGCGCAGCAGCTTGTACTCCGTTGCCGTCAGGCTGACCGGGATCCCGGCCCGGCTCACCTCAAACGTTTCTTCGTCGAGCTGCAGATCGGCAAACTGCAAACGCTCGGGCCTTCGCGCCCGGCTCGTCCTTCGTAGCGCGACGTGCACGCGGGCAATTAACTCCGCCACACTGAATGGCTTGCTGATGTAGTCGTCGGCGCCCAGCGTGAGACCTCGCACCCGGTCTTCTGGTGCGTCTTTCGCCGTCAGGAACAGGAT
>JAGQTK010000423.1 GCA_020439065.1 Microthrixaceae bacterium | reverse complement strand
TCGAAGCGCTGTCCGCCCATCCCTTGTTCACCCAGCAGCGTCAGCGGCTGCTCGAGTTGCTGCGGACGCTGTCGTTCGAGGAGCGCGAGGTCACGCTGTCGTCGGGCCTCAAGTCCAACTTCTACGTCGACTGCAAGCAGGTCACGCTCGACGCCGAGGGCCACTTCCTGGTCGGTCAGGTCGGCCGCACCGTGATCGAGGCGATCGCCCCGCAGGCCCGCGCGGTCGGCGGCCTGACCCTCGGCGCCGATCCGATCGCGTCGGCGATCGCGACGATGAGCTTCCTCGCCGGCCGGCCGCTGCACGCGTTCCTGGTCCGCAAGGAGCCCAAGGGCCACGGCACCAACCAGTGGGTCGAGCGCGGCCGCCGCCTCGAGGACGGCGCGCCGGTCGTGATCGTCGAGGACGTCGTCACCACCGGCGCGTCGACGCTGCGCGCGATCGAGCGGGCGCGGGGCGCCGGCTTCGACGTCGTCCACGTCGTCGCGCTGGTCGACCGGCTCGAGGGCGGGCGCGAGGCGGTCGAGGCCCAGGCGCCGCTGACCGCCCTGTTCACC
>JAGQTK010000422.1 GCA_020439065.1 Microthrixaceae bacterium | reverse complement strand
TCGCCACGTTGGATCTGAGCAATATCAACGGCGAGCCGGTGCCGCGCGAAGTGTATGCGGGCGCGCGCGTGCTGTCGGGTGCGGTCAACGGATCGACCGCACTGACGATGCGTGCCACGCAATTGGCGCAGGATTCGCAGTATCAGAAGATCCTCGAACTGGTGTCGTCGGCGCAGCAATCGCGCCCGACCGTCGTCAAAACCGCCGATGTGCTGGCGGTGCCGTTCACCATTCTTTCGCTGGCGATCGCCGGCATCGCGTGGGCCGTCGCAGGCACGCCATTGCGATTCGCGCAGGTGCTGGTTTTGGCCACGCCCTGCCCGCTGCTGATCGCCGCTCCCGTCGCGTATGTGGCCGGCACCGGTCGCCTTGCCAAGGCGGGCATTCTTATCAAAGCGCAGGACGTGCTGGAAAACTTGGGCCGCGTATCGCATATCTTCTTCGACAAAACCGGCACGCTTACCGTCAAGCAGCCGCAGGTCGTGCGCGTCGAGAAGCCGTTCGAAAACAGCTCGCCGTACGACGAGAACCACATTCTGATGATGGCCGGCGTGGTG
>JAGQTK010000421.1 GCA_020439065.1 Microthrixaceae bacterium | reverse complement strand
ATCCCGGCCAGAACGGCGTGGTGGGCTCGGGCACCGGCGGCGGTGCCGCCGGTGCGGGTGGCTCAGCCGGGACCAGCGGGGTCCCCCTCGTGTGCAACGTGCAGGACGACCGCGCCACCGACGGCAACCCGGGTGGCCAGGGAGCCGATGGGTCGCCCGGAGCCCCGGGAGCCGGTGGTGCCGCAGGTAGCGCGGGTGGCGTCGGCGGCCTCGGCACCGACGGTGCCGGCGGCGGCGGTGGTGGCGGCGGCGGTGGTGCCGACTGTGGCACCGATGATGCCGGCGCCGGTGGTGGTGGCGGCGGTGCGGGTGGTGCCCGTGCCGCATCGGGTGGCCAGGGCGGCCAGCCCGGAGCCGATTCCATCGGGCTGCGTCTCGTCAACGCCGATCCCACCCTGACCGGCATCCAGATCACCCTGGGCACCGGCGGTACCGGTGGCAGCGGTGGTGCCGGAGCTCCGGGACAGCCCGGTGGTGCCGGTGGTGCCGGTGGTGCACCGTTCGAACGCGGTGGTGCCGGTGGAGGCGGTGGTGCCGGCGGTACCGGTGGCGCCTCG
>JAGQTK010000420.1 GCA_020439065.1 Microthrixaceae bacterium | reverse complement strand
GGATCATCATGCCCTCGAGGCCGATGTTGACGACGCCCGACCGCTCCGACCACAGACCACCCAGACCGGCGAGCATGATCGGCACCGTCGCCACCAGCGTGGCGGCCAGGGTGCCGGACGAGACGAGGTCGTTGGCCCCGGTGATCTCCTGGAGCGCGGAGAGGAAGGCGAGCAGGCCGACCAGGGCGGCCGCGAACCACCAGCGCGGGAGCCGGCGCTTGGGTCGCGGGCCTGCCGGGGTGGTCGGCGCCTCGTGGGTCGCGGTGGCGGGGACGCTCATGCCGGGACCTCCGAGGCCTTGTCGTTGCGGTCGTTGCGGTCGTTGCGGTCGGCTTCCAAGGCCCGGGCCACCTCCCACTGCTCGAGCCGGACGCCGTAGCGACGCACCAGCTCGTAGGAGATGACGACCGTCAGCACGATGACGCCCTGGGTGATCGCGACGATCTGGGGCGAGACGCCGACCAGGATCTGCAGCGGGTTGGACTGCTCGTTGAGGTAGGCGAACAGGACGGCACCGAAGGCGATGCCGACCGGGTTGTTGCGGCCCAGCAGCGCGA
>JAGQTK010000041.1 GCA_020439065.1 Microthrixaceae bacterium | reverse complement strand
GTCGAGGCCGCGAGCACGCTGATGACCCCGCTGCTCGCGCTCGCCGCAGGAGCGATCGTGGCGCTCGGCGCCTACAAAGTGCGGCGCGGGGCCCGCTTCGGCCGGCTGATGCCACCGCTTGCGCTCGCGCTCGTGCTCGCGTGCATTGTCTTCAACAAGGTCGGCTCGCCGCAGTTTCAGACCTGGCTGATCGCGCCGCTCGTGTTGGCCGTCGTCCTCAACCGGCATCGCGCCTGGCCGACCGTGGTGCTCGGCCTGCTTGCGGCCGGGCTCACCCACCTGGTCTACCCGATCATGTACGGCGAGGTGCTCTCGCTCGACCCGTTCGGGATCGCCGTGCTGAGCGCGCGCAACCTCGTCCTCGTCATCCTGTTCGCCGTGGCCGTGACCCAGCTCTCGCGGGTGCCGGGGCGCGCGCAGGAAGCGGGGCCGTCTGCTGCACCCGCCGCGTCCGCTGCTCCCGCCACGTCTGCCGTACCTGCCGCACCCGCTGCGCGGGCCGCGGCGCAGGGCTGGGATGCCTCGCCCGAGCCCGCCCCGGCGCCCGAACCCACATCAGAGCCACACACCTAGGAGTCAGCATGCTCGTCGCATTCTCAGTCGCCCCCAGCGGAACCGGTCGCACCGACGGTTCGGTGCACGACGCGGTCGCCGCGGCCGTGCGGATCGTGCGCGAGTCGGGCTTGCGAAACCACACCGACGCGATGTTCACGACCATCGAGGGCGAGTGGGACGAGGTGTTCGAGGTCGTCAAGCGTGCTACCGAGGCCGTTGGCGAGTTCGGTTCGCGCGTCTCGCTCGTGCTGAAGGCCGACATCCGGCCGGGGCACACCGGTGAGCTCGACGCCAAGGTGCAGCGGCTTGAGGCCGCCCTCGAGCGCAGCAGCGAGGCGTAGCGGGCACACGCGGCGCAATGTGCGGCGCGAAGTGCCGGAACACGGCGGCGTCGCCCCTACACTGGGGCAATGACCAATGAGGGTGCTTCGAGTTCCGTGCAGTCCCGCGAGACGACCGCGATCCACGACGACGAGCACACGGCGCTCGTCGCCGCGACGGTGATCCTGGTGCGCGACGGGGCGGCCGGGCCCGAGGTGTTGCTGATCGAGCGGCCCGACCGCGGGAGCTTCGCCGGTGCCTGGGTGTTCCCCGGGGGCAAGCTCGACCCGGAGGATGCCGACGGCTTCGAGGGGGAGCCCAGCGAGGTCGACGTCGCGCGCCGCGCCGGCGTCCGCGAGGCCTGGGAGGAGACCGGGCTTGTGAGCGTCGAGAGTGAGTACGTCACGCTCTCCTGCTGGATCCCGCCCGCGATGGTGACGCACCGTCGCATCCGCACCTGGTTCTTCGTGGCGCCGGCACCCGAGGGCGAGCTTGCGCTGTCGGAGGACGAGGCCGTCGATGCCCGCTGGATCCGCCCGGAAGACGCGATCGAGCTGCACACGAAGCAGGAGTTCTCGCTCTTCCCGCCGACCTGGGTGACGCTCGCCGACCTGGCGGGGCACGCCGATGCCGCCTCGATGCTCGCGGCGACGCGCGCCGCGGCGCCGCGGGCGTTCCGCAGCCGTTCGATCAGCGAGCGCAAGATCCTGATGTGGGAGGGCGACGGCGCCTACGAGACGGCGCGGGATGCCGCTCCGCGCCCCGATAGCGAGACGACCGATCGCAACCGGCTCGATATGAGCGCGCTGCCCTGGGTGCTGCAGCGGGTGGGCGCAGGGCACTGACCCGCGCCGCGCAGCGCGGTGATCGGCCTGGGCGCTGCGCATACGCCGGCACCGGCGCCGACCGGGCTATTCGGCGAGCAAGCGACGCAGGTGCTCGGCGACCTCGGGGATCTCGATGAGGAATCCATCGTGACCGAAGTCGCTCGAGATGACCGCGGCGCGGTCGCCGTCTAGGGTGTTGCGGATGCCGCGCGCGATCTGGTGCTGCCCATCGACCGGGAACAGGCGGTCACTGTCGATGCCGAGCACGAGGGTGCGCGCGCTCACGCGGGCGAGGGCATCCTCGATCCCGCCGCGGTCGCGCCCGATGTCGTGCGAGTTCATGGCGTTCACGAGCGCGATGTAGGAGTTGGCGTCGAAGCGCCGCGTGAAGCGATTGCCGTGGAAGTCGAGGTAGGACTCAACCGCGAAGCGGCCGCCGTGGCCGAGCGGGCTGATGCCGGATTGCCAGGAGCGGCGGAAGCGGTCGTTGAGCTCTGCCGGGCTGCGGTAGTTCAGCAGCGCCATGCGGCGGGCGAGGGCGAGGCCGCGGTGTGGGCCATCGCCATCGCCCGCGTCGTAATACTCGCCGCCCTGGAAGCGCGGGTCGATCAGGATCGCCTCGAGCTGCACCGAGTTGAGCGCGATCTGGTCGGCGGTGGTGGTCGGCGGCGCCGCGATGATCGCCGCGCGCGAGACCCGCTCGGGCAAGCCCACAGCCCATTCGAGCGCGTGCATCCCACCCATCGAGCCGCCGACGACGGCCGCCCACACGTCGATGCCGAGCGAATCGGCCATGGCGGCGAGGGCAGCCACCTGGTCGCGGATGGTCAGGAAGGGCCAGCGCGGCCCCCACTCCACCGCGCCGGGACCGATCGATGCCGGACCGGTGGAGCCCTGGCATCCACCGAGCATGTTCGGGGCGATGACGAACCAGCGGTCGGTGTCGAGCGCGAGGCCCGGGCCGACGATGTCCTGCCACCATCCGGAGGTGGGATGCCCCGGCCCGGCGTCGCCGCGCACGTGGCTGTCGCCCGTGAGCGCGTGCAGGAGCAGGACCGCGTTGTCGCGGGCCGCGTTCAGGGTGCCCCACGACTCGTATGCGATGCGGTACGAGGGGAGCGAGACGCCAACTTCAAGAGCGAGCGGGCCGAGGAAGGCGAAGTTGCGCTCGCCGACGGGATCGCCGTCGCGCCAGGCGCCCGTCGCCGGGGGGCGCCCCAGCAGCGAGCGCGCGTCGGCTTCGGTGACCGGTGCCGAGGGCACGGTGTCTTCGGAGCTCTGCCAATCCATCCTTGTATTCTTCCCTGTCGATGGGCGGTTCACGCAATCGTGACCGGGGGCGCCGCGACCATACCCCGCCCCGGGCGCCGCGTGGCCGCGATACGCGAAAGGGGCCAACGCCGTGTGGTCGTTGGCCCCTCGCGTGGTGCGGTCGGACTAGCCGCGCGAGGCTTCGCTGAGCGCGCGCGCCGCAGCCAGGCCCGCATCGAGGTCGGCCTTGAGATCCTCGATGTTCTCGAGGCCCACCGAGAGGCGCACGAGGCCGGGGGTGACGCCGCCGGCGAGCTGCGCCTCGGGGCTCAGCTGCGAGTGGGTCGTGGATGCCGGGTGGATGACGAGCGAGCGCACGTCACCGATGTTGGCGAGGTGGCTGAACAGGCTGAGGTTGTTCACCAGCTCGCGACCGGCGAGCACGCCGCCCTTGAGCTCGAACGAGATGACCGCGCCGACACCCTTCGGGGCGTACTTGTTGGCCGCCGCGTACCAGGGGCTGCTGGGCAGGCCCGAGTAGTTCACGCTCGCCACATCGGGGTGGTTCTCGAGCCATTCGGCGATGTCCTGCGTGTTCTGCACGTGGCGCTCCATGCGCAGCGAGAGCGTCTCGATGCCCTGAATCAGCAGCCAGGCGCTGTTCGGGGAGATCGCGGTGCCGAGGTCGCGCAGCAGCTGGACGCGGGCCTTGATGATGTATGCGAGGCCATCGCCGACCGCGGTCGTGTAGCTGGCGCCGTGGTAGCTCGGGTCGGGCTCCGTCAGGCCGGGGAATTTCTCGACGTTCTTCGACCACGCGAACGTGCCGCCGTCGACGATGGCGCCGCCGATGACGGTGCCGTGCCCACCGAGGAACTTCGTCGCCGAGTGCACGACGATGTCGGCACCGAACTCGAACGGGCGGATGAGGAACGGCGTGGCGATCGTGTTGTCGACGATCAGGGGGATGCCGTTCTCGTGCGCGATGTCGGAGACGAGCGAGATGTCGAGGATGTTGATCTGCGGGTTGCCGATCGTCTCGGCGAAGAACGCCTTCGTGTTCGGGCGGACCGCCGCACGCCATGCCTCGGCGTCGTCCTGGTCATCGACGAACGTGACCTCGATGCCGAGCTTCTCGAAGGTGTAGCGGAACAGGTTGTAGGTGCCGCCGTAGATCGACGACGACGAGACGATGTGATCGCCCGCGCCGGCGATGTTGAGCACGGCGAGCGTCACGGCCGACATGCCCGACGAGACCAGCAGGCCACCGGTGCCACCCTCGAGCGCGGCGAGGCGCTGCTCGACGACGTCGGTGGTCGGGTTCTGGATGCGGGTGTAGATGTTGCCGAACTCGGCCAGAGCGAACAGGTTCGCGGCGTGGTCGGCGTCCCTGAACACGTAGGAGGTGGTCTGGTAGATCGGCGTCGCACGAGCGTTCGTCACCGGGTCGGGCTGCGCGCCGGTGTGGATCTGCTTCGTCTCGAAACGCCAGTTGTCGGGTGCGTTCGTCATGGGCTTTGCTCCTGAGATGAGGGGCTCGGAGACTCCGGGCCACGATGAGCCTACGGCCGGCCGGCACGTCGCGCCAAGCTGGTCGCAATCTCTCGTAACACCCGCGCTAGCCTGGTGGACATGACAATGCGGCGTGCGGTGGTAACGGGAGCGAGTTCGGGGATCGGCGAGGCGACCGTGCGGGCACTTCGAGCGGCGGGTTGGGATGTCGTCGGTGTCGCCCGCCGCGCGGACCGGCTCGAGAAGCTCGCCAGTGACACGGGTGCCAGCGCCTTTGCGGCCGACCTCACGCAGCAGGCCGACGTGGACGCGCTCGCGCAGTGGCTGGCCGCGTCCGGCCCGGTGCACGCGCTCGTCACCGTTGCCGGCGGGGCGCACGGCACCGACCTCGTCGAGGAGGGCCGCGCGGAGGACTGGCGGTGGATGTTCGAGATCAATGTCTTGGCGACGCAGCGCGTCGTCGCGGCGCTGCTCCCGCTCCTGCGCGATGCGGCCGACGTCGCCGATCGCGCACAGGCACACGCGGACCTGCTGTTTCTGACGTCCACGGCGGCGCAGCGTGCATACCCGGGCGGCGCCGGCTACAACGCGGCGAAGGCGGGGCAGGCGATGATCGTCGACGCGCTTCGCCTCGAGCTCGCCGGCGAGCCTATCCGCGTGGTCGAGGTCGCGCCCGGCATGGTGCACACCGAGGAGTTCACTCTGAACCGCCTGCGCGGCGACCACGCGGCGGCCGAGCAGGTCTACGAGGGGGTCGAGCAGCCGCTCCTGGCCGCCGATGTCGCCGATGTCATCGCCTACGCGCTCGGCACGCCCGGCCACGTCAACCTCGATCTGATCACCATGCGACCGGTCGCGCAGTCAGCGCAGCACCTGCTGACGCGCGGACCGCTGCGGGTGCGCCGCTAGATCAGCGGCCGCACGCTGCGGTATCCATCGGTGACGACGCTCGAGGGGGTATCGAACACCCGCGTCTGCCGGCTCGCATCGGTGTAGCCGGGCCAACCGGGGTCTCCCGTCTGGATGAATGCCACCGCCCCACCGTGCACGTCGTCGGCGAGCGACTGCGGCGGGTGCGGGCCGGCGAGCGCCTCGATCGCGACGGGCGAATCGAGGCAGTCGAAGAAGAAGGGCACGTCGAGGCAGTGCTCGGCGAAGCCGAACCTCCCGGACGGCCAGGCGAAGCGGTAGACCCAGATCGGCGCCGCGCCGCGCGCGGCCACGGTCTGCAGCAGGGCGCGGCGGAACATGAGGTCGGTGAGGAAGCGCCCGCCGATTCGGGCGGTACCCTTCGCCGCGACGTCGGCGTTGGCCGCGAGGTAGGGCTTCATGGCGCCCCGGGGCATCCCGAGTTTACGAAGCAGCACCCACTTGGGGACCCAGCGCATCTTCTTCTCCGCCTCGGCGAAGACCATGGAGAACTCGTCGTCGGTGCTGCCGATGACCATGGGCTTGTCGGCGCCGACGCCCGCGGCGAGGGAATCATTGGTGGGGCGGAGGATGAGCTCGCCGTCGACGACCGGACCGAGGGCGAGACCCTCCTCGATGACGGTCGTGAACGTCGCGGGCGTCATCGCGGTGGCGCGCTGCTGCGCGTCGAGCAGTCGTGCTTCGCTGATGGAGGCAAAGCCCGCGCGATTGGGCGCGACACCCAGCTGCTCGGCGAGTTCGCGTGTGAACTGCTGCGCGCGGGGGAGGGCGACATCTGCGGTCGCGCCCGAGATCGAGTACGCGGCGCTGAACAGGTGCTGTGCGGCCTCCATGCCGAGTAGCGTCTGCACGGCGCCACCGCCGGCCGACTGCCCGGCAATCGTGACGCGAGCGGGGTCGCCGCCGAAGCGCGAGATGTTCGCCTGTACCCATTCGAGGGCGAGCATCCAGTCGCGCACGCCGCGGTTGCTGGGGGTGTTCTCGATCCAGCCGAAGCCATCGAAGCCGAGGCGGTACGAGATCGTCACGGTGACCACGCCATCGCGATTGAAGCGCCGGCCGTCGTACCAGGGGCTCGCGGGTGAGCCGGCGAAGAAGCCGCCGCCGTGAATCCACACCAGGACCGGGAGCCCGTCGCCCTCGTTCGAAGGCGTCGGCGACGGGGTGAACACGTTCACGTTGAGCGTCGACTCGCCGGGCACGCTGGGTTCGGGAATCAGGGTGACCCCCGGGTCGCCGCGCTGCGCGCTCGCGCCGAATTCCAGGGTGTCGATCACGCCCTCCCACGGGGCCTTCGGAACGGGCGCGGCGAAGCGCAGTTCGCCGACGGGCGCCTCCGCGAAGGGGAGGCCGAGGAAGGCCGCGGAGGCTTCGGCTGTTCCGGGCTCGCCGCGCCAGAACCCGCGAACACGGCCGGCAACGGTGTCGACCTCGACGAAGCTGGTGGTCTCTGGCATGGTGCCGAGTATGCCAGCGGGGTGGGGCCCGCTCAACGGCCGCGCACCGGATGGCATGGATTCGAGCGGCACCAGGGCAGGAGAGATCGCGCACGTGGAACAGCCGTATGGGAACAGCGAACGAGCAGCAACTGCCTAGGATCGATGGGTGCCACCTCGTTCTCCGCTGCCGCCCCGGCATGGGCTGAGTGCCGCCTGGATGCGGACGCCCGACCGTGACCGCGCGAACCCGACGCCGTGGCCGACGATCGGCGACTGGCTGCAGGCGCGGCTGCACGAGCACATCGATGTGCCGGGGTGGCTGGGGCAGGAGCGGTTCGTGTATGACTCCGGCGCGCCGGTGCGCGCCGCGGATCCCTATCGGCCGCACACCTTCGTCTGGTTTCACCGCGAACTTCGCGATGAGGCTCCCGTGCCCGGCGAGATCCATGTCGTGCATCGTGACGAGCGGCTGGTGGTCATCGACAAGCCCGCGTTTCTTTCGACGATTCCGCGGGGTCGACACGTGCGCGAGAGCGTCGTGGTGCGGATGCGGGCAGCGCTGGGGTTGCCCGAGCTCTCGCCCATGCACCGGCTCGACCGTGTGACCTCGGGGCTGCTCATCATGACCACCGAGCGCCGCTGGCGGGGCGCGTACCAATCGATGTTTCAGGCAGGCACGGTCGACAAGGTGTATCACGCGCTTGCGCCGGTGCGTCGCGACCTGACGCTGCCCGTCGTCGTGCGCAACCACCTCACCAAACGTCGCGGCAGCATGCTGGCCGAGATCGTGCCGGGTGCGCCGGTGAACGCGCACACCCTGATCGCACTCGAACGCGAGCTGGGCGCGCTGGGGCTGTATCGCCTGACCCCGCGGACCGGGCGTACGCACCAGCTGCGGATGCACCTGCACGGCCTCGGCATTCCGATCGTCGGTGACCCCCTGTATCCGGTCGATCTCGACGTCGCGATCGACGACTTTCGGATGCCGCTGCAGCTGCTTGCCCGCGAGCTCTCGTTCACCGACCCGATCGACGGAAGCGCCCGCCGCTTCGAGAGTGTGCGGCAGCTGCCGCTGGCGGCGGCGTGCGGGTCACACGATCGCATGCCGATCGAGGCATGCCCGCCAGGCGGGGCTCATTCCTCGTAGTGCAGGATGTCGCCGGGCTGGCACTGCAGGACGCGACAGATGGCATCGAGCGTCGAGAAGCGCACGGCCTTCGCGCGGCCGTTCTTGAGCACGGCGACGTTCGCGGGGGTGATGCCGATCGCAGCTGCGAACTCGCCCACGCTCATACCGCGCTCGGCGAGCAGGCGATCGATCGAGATCCGGATCGCCATCACACGACCTCGTCCAGCTCGGCGCGCAGGAAGATCGCGTGCCGCAGGAGGGAACGCAGGACCAGCCCGATGCCGGCCAGGGCGGCGAGGGCCAGCATGGCGGTGATCTGGAACAGCGCGAAGATCGGCGCGTTCCCCACCCCGGCGCTCGTGATCACCAGCATGGTCGCCAAGACGATCGCGGCGCCGGTGGCGACGGCGACGATGATCGCATCGACCCAGCCCAGGGAGCTGCGCGTGAGCACCGTGCCCCGGAAGATGCGGGCGACGAGCAGTGCGAGGATGACCAGCGTCGCCATGGCGAGCAGTGTGAACGTGATCGACAGCGCGAGGAGTGCGGGCGTGATGCGGGCGTATTCGGGGGCGCTTTCGGCCCCGATCGCGGCGACGCGGGGCAGGAGCAAGAGCGCCAGGGCGCCGATGACGAAGAGCGCGCCGAGGAACACGTGCGTGACGATGACGATCGCGAGGGGCGGGCGTGGGCTGATCGGAGGCATATATCGATAATCGATAGGTGTCTCTCGATTGTCAAGCGCATCGCGCCGCCGACCGTCGCGCCGCGGCGTCGCCCGGGTGGGTCGGCCGGCCGTGCACTCGCCGGGAGGGGAATCGGGGCGGCGCGGGGCTAGCTCGCCGACGCGGTCAGCGGGTCATCGCCGATCATCCGCCACACCGTCGGTGTGAGCGCGGGGTGCTCGAGCGCGATCTGGCGCAGCACCCGGTAGTCGCGCAGATGCGAGGGCAGCTGGCTGCCGTTCGCGACGATGGCGTCGGCCCGCAGCAGCCACACCACGAGTTCGTCGACGGTGGGCAACTCCTCCATGAACGCCCACGGATCCTGACCGGAGCGAAGCCGCTCGTGGACCACCGTCTCGAGCTCCTGGGCTGCCTCGGCGCGCAGCACCTCGAGGCTGGCGCGTCGCTGGATCCGGATCTCACTCACCACTCCAGCGTACGCCCGTTCTGCGGGGCGTCCCCTGCGGGCCGTGTTATCCACAGGGTGAGCATGCGCGCAGCGCGCCCGGGCCGCGGTGTCGTCTTAAGCGCGACGGAACTGCTGCACCATCGGGCAGTCGAACGGATCGCGAGCCGACAGCCCGACGCGGTTCAGGTACGCGATGACGATCCCGTACGAACGCCACAGCGTGGTCTCGGTGTACGGCACGCCGAGCGTCTGGCAATGCTCGCGCACGACCTCGCGGGCGCGGGCCAGGTGCAGGCGGGGCATGTTCGGGAACAGGTGGTGCTCGACCTGGTAGTTCAGCCCGCCGGTCAGCGCACTCGCCCACCAGCCGCCCGAGACGTTGCGCGAGGTGAGCACCTGCTTGCTGAAGAAGTCGAGCTTCACGTCGGCCGGCACAATCGGCATGCCCTTGTGATTCGGTGCGAATGCGGCACCCATGTAGACGCCGAACACCGCGAGCTGCACGCCGAGGAACGCGAAGGCCATGCCGAGCGGCAGGAACATGAACAGCACCGTCAGGTAGATCGCGAAGCGCAGCGCGATCGCCGACAGCTCGATCCAGCGACCCTTCACGGGCTTCCGGCCAAACAGCGTCTTGATCGAGGTGTAGTGCAGGTTGATGCCCTCAAGGGTGAGGAGCGGAAAGAACAGGTACCCCTGCTTGCGCGTGATGAGGGCGATCAGGCCCTTGGCCTTCGCGGCGTCCTCTTCGATGAACGAGATCGTGTCGATCTCAATATCGGGGTCTTTGCCGATCTTGTTCGGGTTGCCGTGGTGGCGCGTGTGCTTGTTCATCCACCACGCGTAGCTCATCCCGACGACGAAGGTCGCAAGGAATCGGCCGATGCGATCGTTCGCCGGCCCTGATTTGAGAATCTGGCGGTGGGATGCCTCGTGGGCGAGGAAGGCGAACTGGGTGAAGATGATGCCCAGCGCGCCGGCCATGAGCAGTTGCAGCCAGCTGTCACCGAGCAGCCAGACGCCGAAGCCCACGGCGACGAGCGCTGCGACGAGCCCGAGCGCGAGGGCCCCGTAGAAGATGCGCGTGCGTTGCAACAGGCCCATCTCGCGGACGACTCGGGCGACGGCGGTGTAGCTCTGTGCGATGTCGGGGGAGAGGCCTGTGCGAAGGCGCGTCTCGCGAACTTCGCCCATGCGGGAGGCGGGGAGAGGAAGAGCAGAAATGAGGATTCCGATCGGGCGGCGCCAGAAGGAGGTTGGCATCCTCTGCCGAGGTTGCGCCTGTGCCAAAGGCAAATCGCCGATCGCGTGTCTGCAGGATATCCTGCCCACCCGGTATCCGGCTGTGAGTGCGCCGGGCGCGGGCACGCGAGGGGATGCCGTGGCCCGCCGTGCGCTCCGCCGGCGTGGCGTCTATCTCGCCCGGGCGCGGAGCGCGGCGCAATAGGCTGAGGCGATGAGCGACTCCGCGACGCCACGAACGCACCTCGAAGCACTCATCGCCTTCGCGCTGCGACGGCGCATCGTGCGGGCGTTTCTGCGCTACCAAGACGCGGGCGGGCCGATGCTCGCCGACAGCGTGACGTACCGCGCGCTGTTCTCGCTGTTCGCGGGCGTGTTTCTGGGATTCTCGATTGCCGGGATCTGGCTGCTCGCGAACCCGCAGGCGTTCGAGGCGCTCGTGACGATGCTGGACCGCCTCGTGCCGGGGCTCATCGGCAGCGGCGGCGCGATCGACCCGGATGAGCTGCTGGCGCCTGTGGCGTTCACGATTGCCGGTGCCTTCGCTTCGCTCGGGCTGGTCGGCGCCGCGATCGGGGCCGTCGGCTCGATGCGCAGCGCCCTTCGGCAGATCACGGCTGCGCGCACCGAGGAGCGGCTGTTCGTCTGGGCGATCCTGCAGAAGCTGTGGGTCGCGGCGCTCGTGGGGGTCGCCTTTGTGCTGGCGGCGGTGCTGACCGTGTTCGGCACGTCCTCGCTCGGGTGGCTGCTTGGCCTGGTGGGGATCGGCAATACCGAGATCGTGTCGTACGGCACGGATGTGCTCTCCGTGCTCGTGATCCTCGGCGTCGACGTGTTGATCGTTGCGCTCCTGCTCGGGGTGCTCTCGGGGGTGCGTGCGAGCCGGCGCGCGCTCTGGACGAGCGCACTGCTCGGGGGCCTCGCCCTCACCGCCCTGCAGCTGCTCTCGCGGCTCGTGGTCGGGGGCTCCCTCGGCAACCCGTTGCTCGCGTCATTTGCGTCACTGATCACCCTGCTGCTGTGGCTCAACCTCTCGAGCCAGGCGATTCTGCTGGCGGGCGCGTGGCTTGCCACCTGTGCCGAGGAGGAACACGATCGGGTGCGTGCGCGCTTCGGCGCACAGACATTCGGCCAGCGGCGCGTCCAAAGAGCCGAGGATGCGGTGGCGGCCGCAAGCGCTGAACTTCAGGCTGCGCGCGCAGCGCTCGAGACTGCGGCTTCTAAATCCTGAGCGTTCTCGGTGCCGATGGGCCGCAACGGTGGCATCCTGAACATGAGCGAAGCCCCGCGGACCCCACCGCGGGGCGCCTACATCCGGGCATGCCCGTTCGCGCTATGGTCAGCATTCAGGAGGAGACATGGCAATTGCACGTTTGCACGGTGGGCCGCTGGACGGACAGGTTCTGGCGCTCGACCCGACGGTCGGCGACGACATGATCATTCCCTACGGCGAGGGGCAGCTGATTTATCGCCGCGTGGGCGCGCTCGCGAATACCGGACCCTCCGACGGTCCGACCGCGGCACGTTTCGAATACGTGGCCGCGACCGAAGACATCGCCCCGGCGAACGACTGATCTCGCGTGAGTGACGCGCAACCCGCGGTGTCGATCGAAATCGAGCGCAAGTACGACGTCGACGACGCCGCGGTGGTGCCCGCGCTCGGCGCGCTGCCCGGCGCCGCGTCGTTCGAGGGCCCGGCGCTGCGCGAGCTCGATGCCGTCTACTTCGACAGCGCCGATGCGGTGCTCGCGCGGGCACAGCTCGCGTTGCGCCGCCGGGAGGGCGGACCCGACGCCGGCTGGCACATCAAGGGGCCGAAGCTTGCGGGCGGGGGACGGCGCGAGTGGCAATGGCCCCTCGGCGATGCCGCGGCGCCGGGCGTCGCGCCCGCGCTTCCGTCGGCCGTGGCCGAGGCGATTCGGCCGTGGTGTGGCGGCGCGCCGATGCTGCCGCTCGCGCGCGTGCAAAACGCTCGCCGGGTCTGGAACGTGCGCGACGCGAACGGTGGGGTGCTGATCGAGTTCGTTGACGACCACGTGACCGGCACCGACCTGCGCGGCGGCGGCGTGCGCCGCTGGCGCGAGTGGGAGGCCGAGCTCGGCCCGGCAGCACCCGCCGACGCATCAGGGCGCGAGGCGCTGTTCACCGCGCTGGAGGTGCTCGTGGTTGCGGCGGGCGGCCGAGTCTCGGCATCCGCCTCGAAGCTCGGCCGCGCGCTCGGCGTCACCGGCGACGCGCACTGACGCCGCGCGGTGAGGCCGCCGATCAGAAGTTGATCATGTGCCCGGTGAGGCCGTGGAAGCCTTCCTGCAGTGCCTCGCTCAGCGTCGGGTGCGTGTGCACGTTGCGGGCGAGTTCCGTTGCGGTCA